>JBOGZX010000452.1:0-6789 GCA_050697615.1 Gaiellaceae bacterium | reverse complement strand
CTGGTGGCCGGCCCAGCTCGCGGTCGAGATCGAGCCGCTCCGGCGAATCTACGACCTGCGACACACGTTCGCGACCTTCGCCCTCCGCGCAGGCGTCTCGACCTTCGACCTCTCCCGCTACATGGGCACCAGCCTCGCAATGATCGACCGCCACTACGGCCACCTCGCCCGCGACGGCCGCGAGCACGCGATCAGACTGCTCGATACATTCGCAGCCACCGCTCAGCAGCCCGACGTCCACGCGGTGGACGCTCGGTGGACGCCGCAGAGCACATCCACCGCCAAGACAGGCAACAAGAAAAGCGGTTGAGCGGGGAAAAGAGCGAAGCCCTCTGACGGACTCGAACCGTCGACCCCCTCCGTACCATGGAGGTGCTCTACCAGCTGAGCTAAGAGGGCAGGCGTTTCAGCCTAGCGCCTGCCCGGTGCCGCCGCACGGTTGCGAGGCGGGCGATCAACAGGAGCTCAGACTGGCGCCGTCGACGAGGCGAGACGGCGCATCCGGGTGATCGCCCGGTGCAGCCCGTCCTCGTCGAAGACGTACGGGGTGGCGTTCGCGACATCGTGCAGCGGTGCGTCGAACTCGTCCGAGCCGGCCGACGCGTTCACCGCCCAGCGGACGGGGATCTCGTGGCAGACCATGAAGATCGTCTCCTCGCTGCGCCCGAGCGCGCGCTCGTACGCGTCGGCGTAACGCAGCGCCGCCGCATCGAGGCTTTCGCCGCCGGGGAACGGCTCCTTCCGGCTGCGGTCACGCTTCCAGTCGCGGTAGTCGTCGAGCGTCCGCCCCTCGAGCTCGCCGATCCCGATGTCGTTCAGGTCCGCGTCCACGACGTGCGGAACCTCGCGTCCCCCGAGTGCGAGCGCCGCCGTCTGCTGCGCCCGCGGAAACTCCGAGACGACGCACAGGTCGATCGCGAGGGCGGCGATCTGCTGTGCGAGCTCCGTGCCTTCGCGGACCCCGAGCTCGCTCAGGCCGAGGTCAAGCGCTGGATCGCCGTTCACCGTCCCCGTGACGTTGAACCTCGACTGGCCATGTCGCGTCAGGAGCAGGAGCTGCACCCGGCGAGTGTGTCAGGTCGGGCCGCGCCCCGTCCGTGCCCAGCGGCTGTAGTCCGTCGCGACCGCCCCCGCTTCGGCTTCCATCATCGCGATGAAGCAGTGCGCGACCTCGGGGTCGAAGTGACTTCCTGCACGGTCGCGGATCTCGGTCAGCGCGAACTCGACCGGCAGCGCCTGTCGCCACGGCTGATCGCGCGTCATCGAGTCGAAGGCGTCGGCGACCGCGAAGATGCGGGCGGCGAACGGGATGCTCGTGCCCTGAACCCGGCGCGGGTAGCCGGAGCCGTCCCAGCGCTCATGGTGGCCGCCGATCACCTGTCGGGCGAGTCCGTTCAGGTGCGGGTCGGCCGCGACGATGCGCTCGCCGAGCCACGGGTGCTCCCGGATCTCGTCGAGCTCGTCGTGCGTCAGCGTCTCGCGCTTCAACAGGATCGCGTCGGAGACCGCGAGCATGCCGATGTCGTGGAGCCGGAAGCCGTGCTCGAGCTGCGGGTCCTCCGAGAGCTCGGGCGCGAGCTGCGCGACGAGCTCCAGGGCGACGAAGGTGACGCGCTCGCAGTGGTCGCGGGTCTCGGCGAACTTGCCGCGGCGGTAGTCTCGCAACTCGAGCGCGCGTGACAGCGCTTCCACCGTCGCCGTTGTCGTCGCCGTCGTCGCGAGCCCGGTCTCGAGCACGTCGATCTCCGCTTCCATGTCACCCATGTCGGCAGCGGGCCGTCGGTTCTTTAGGGTTGCCGACCCGACACCCGCGCTAAAGGTTCCCGCCCCTCCGACCGATCCACGAAGACATGGATTTGAACAGCCTGCTCCTGCGTGCGGTAGAGGAGGGCGCGAGCGACATCCACCTCAAGCGAGGCAAGCCTCCGATGGCGCGCATCGACGGGTCGATCGCGCCCCTCGCCGACCTCGAGCCCCTCGGCGACGCCGATCTCGAGGACGCGCTCAACACCGTCACGTCGACGAGCCCCGAGCGACTGGAGGGCTTTCGCGAGACCAACGAGCTCGACATCGCGTACCAGTCCGAGCTGCTGCCCCGCTTCCGCGTCAACGTCTTCCGCCAGCGCGGAGCGATCTCGCTGGCGTTCCGGGCGATCCCGCGTGCGGTCCCGAGCCTCGATGACCTGGGGATGCCGCCCGGCGTGCAGCGCCTCGCCGAGGAGCACCACGGCCTCGTGCTCGTGACCGGCGCGACGGGAGCCGGAAAGTCGACGACGCTGGCCGCCATCCTCGACCACTTCAACCGCACGCGTCGGCAGCACATCGTCACGATCGAGGACCCGATCGAGATCCTGCACTCCGACCACGCGTCGATCGTCAGCCAGCGGGAGGTCGGCCTCGACACCGAGTCGTTCGAGCAGGCTCTCAGGCGGGCGCTTCGGCAGGACCCGGACGTGATCCTGATCGGCGAGCTGCGCGACGCCGAGACCGCCCAGACCGCCCTCCAGGCCGCCGAGTCCGGGCACCTCGTGCTCTCGACGCTGCACACGGTCGACGCGGCGGAGACGATCGGGCGGCTCGTCGAGTTCTTCCCTGCCGTCAAGCAGCCGATGATCCGGTCGATCCTGGCCGGCGTGCTCAAAGGAGTGGTGAGCCAGCGTCTGCTGCCGAAGGTGTCCGGCGGCCGCGTCGCCGCGGTCGAGGTCATGATCACCAACGACCGGATCGCGGACCTGATCCGCGAGGATCGCGCCGACGAGATCCCGGACGCGATGGCCGACGGTGCGTACTACGACATGCAGCCGCTCGCGAAGGCGCTGATCGACCTTGCGCTGAGCGGGCTCGTCGAACGGGAGATCGCCGCGAACGCCGCACCGAACCCGCACGACTTCGAGATCGCCCTCAGCCACGCCGAGAAGGCGCGGGCGGCGGCGGCGGCGGCGCCGGCGCTCACGCCCGACGACTACGAGCCGGAGCCCGTGCGCGCGCCGGAACCGGACCCGGAGCCGTTGCGGCTCGTCCGCGTTCCCGCGGCTCCCCCGTTCGGGGGTTGAGCGCCACCCCGGGGGCGACCACCGTGATGACCATGCGGCACTTCAATCTCCTGCGTGCTCTCGCGCGCCGGCTCCCCGCCCGTGCCTGCGAGGCTGGCTTCACCCTGATCGAGCTGATCGCGGTGATGGCCATCCTGGGCATCGTCATCGGTGCGCTGACGGGACTGTTCGCGTCGGCGTCGAAGAGCGAGGCGGATCTCAACGTGCGCTTCCAGGCCCAGCAGCAGGGGCGGCTCGCTCTCGACACGCTCCGCCGCGAGCTCCACTGCGCGAGCGGGGTCCAGGCGCTCGGCGACACCGGGTTCACCTCGGCGGTCACGAACGGCGTCACCTATTACCCGGCGATCGCCGCGACCCTCCCTGCCGGCTGCAGCACCGGATCGCCGACCGCGGTGACGTACGTCGCGTGGTGTGCTCGCGCGAGTGCGACCACCGGACGCTGGGCGCTCTGGCGCACGTCCTCGGCCTCGGCATACGCGGCCTGCCCCTCGAGCGGCGGCGTCGACTGGGCCGACCAGCTCACGACCGCCTACTCGTTCGCGCCGGCCTCATCGTCGTCGACCCAGCTGGCGTCGGTGGGCATCTACCTGCCGGTCAACGCCGGCTCGAGCTCCTCGCTTCGCACCTACACGCTCAGCGACACGATCGCCCTGCGGAACACCCAGCGGCAATGAAGGAGGAACTCGTGCGTCGACTTCGGCTCGTCGATGAGGACGGCATCGCGCTCGTGCTGGCGGTGCTGATCATGGCCATCCTCACGATCACCGTCATCTCGGTGATCTCGTACACGAGCGCCAACGCACGTGACGCCTCGTCGAAGAAGGCCGAGCAGCAGGCCTACGCGCTCGCCGAGGGTGGATTGAGCAACGCGTTCGCGCAGCTGGCGAGCCACTACTACGACGCGAGCGGCAACACGATCGACTCGACGACGGTGTACGACGCGTCCTGGTCGATCGCCCCGACCGCCGCCTGCGCCACCTCGAGTTGCTCGACCTGGGGCGTCACCTCGTGGTCGCCGGTCGCCTCGGGACAGACGAAGGGAACGGTGACGCTGTGGGGGAAAGGGCAGGTGGCGAACCCCGGAGGGCCGAACCTCGCGACCATCACGCGCACCGTCTCGGCGAAGATCGACGTGACTCAGCCTCCGGCGGTCGTGACCGCGCCTCCCATCTGGCAGATGGTCTATTCGGGGGGGACGGGCAACCCCTGCGACTACACGCTGCCGCAGGGCACGGCGATCACCGCGCCGCTCTATGTCGCGGGCAATCTCTGCGGCACCCAGAACGGCGCCGTCAGCCAACCCGCCACGCTCGTCGTCGGGGGCAACGTCACGCTGTCGCAGAAGGCGGCGATCGGCACCTCCTCGGCGCCGCTGAGCAGCTTGACGGTCGTCGGGAGCTGCACGGTCTCGGGCGTCACGACCACCCCGTGCCAGATCAACCAGTCGGGCGGAAAGGTCTGGGCGGATCCATCCGGGGTTCACACCTCCACGACGATCGCCAGCCCTGTCTCGCAGCCTTCTGTCGACTGGAGCAACGCTCAGCTGGACTATGCGAGCAACGCGACCTGCTCGCCTTCGAGCGTCGTTCTCTCGGGCACGTTCAACCTTACGCCGCAGACAAGCGGCTCGGACTACTCGTGCACGACCGACTCCGGCTCGATCAGCTGGAGCGAGTCGAGCGAGAAGCTGACGGTCGCCGGCAACGTCTATATCAACGGTGACCTGAACATCGACACGAAGAACAACATCGTCACCTACACCGGGATGGGCAACATCTACGTCGCCGGAGACGGAACGCTCGGCGAGGTCACCTTCGCGAACAACTCCTACCTCTGCGTCGCCTCCAAGAGCGGCGACTGCAACTTCAACGACCTTTCCACCTGGGACACGACGAAGAACTTGCTGATCATCCTGGCGCACAGCAATATTGCCGCGAAGAACCTGCACCTCCAGGGCGGCCTGTACAGCGATACGCTGATCGACTTGGGGTCGGGTCAGACCGAGACGCAGGGGCCGCTTGTGAGTCCACAGCTCATCAATCCGGCGCAGCAGGCGGCCGGTAGCTTTCCGAGCATCAGCGTGATGGAGTCCGGGCCGCCCGGCACTTCCGACCCGCCCTTCCAGCTCGGCAAGCCGTACGGCGGCAGCTACTAGTGGACTTCGCGCTTGCGGCGATCGCATTCGCGCCGGGCCTCGCGATCGGCAGCTTCCTGAACGTCGTCGCAGCGCGCGTGCCGCTCCGCCGCTCGATCGTCGCGCCGGGCTCCCAGTGCCCCGGCTGCGAGACGCCGATCGCCTGGTACGACAACGTGCCGGTGCTGTCGTACGTGCTGCTTCGCGGCCGCTGCCGATCCTGCCGCGCCACGATCTCGTGGAAGTACCCGGCGGTCGAGCTCGTCACCGCGCTGCTCGTCGCGGGATCGTTCCTCCGCTTCGGGCTGACGGCCCGTGCGGTGATCGTGGCCTTCTTCTGTGCCGTGCTCGTCGCGGTGTCGGTCACGGATCTCGAGCGGCGTGTGATTCCGAACCGGATCGTGCTGCCGGCGGCCGCCGCCGTGCTGGTCGCGCAGACCGCGACCGACCTCTCGGTCGAATGGGTGCTCGCCGCGTTCGGCGCGGCACTCTTCCTGTTCCTCGCCGCTCTCGCCTACCCGGGCGGCATGGGGATGGGCGACGTCAAGCTCGCGCTGCTCCTCGGAGCGGCCACCGGGCGCTACGTCACGGTCGCACTGATGGTCGGGATGCTGAGCGCGCTCGTGCCGTCGATCGCGCTGATCGTGCGTCACGGGAAGGCAGGGCGCAAGATGGGGATCCCGTTCGGGCCGTTCCTGGCGCTCGGCGGCCTCGTCGCAGCTTTCGCCGGCGCCGCCATCCTGCACGCCTACCTCGGCGTCTATTGACGGGCTAATGCCCCGTCCGCTCGCGACCGATAAGGAGCCCGATGACCCTCGACCTTCAGCACGCTTCCGGCGCTCCCGTCGAGGGCGAATCCGAGAGCTTCACACCACTCGTCGCCGTCGACCGGGGCCCGGCAGAGCCGAGCGACCTCGAGCGCGCCCGCGCGCTGGCCGAGAGCCACCGCCTGCCCCTCGTCGATCTCGCGGTGAACGGGCCGTCGCCGGAGGCGACGAAGCTCGTTCCCCTGCGCATACTCGAACGCGTCGTCGCCATGCCCTATGCGGTCGACGGCGGGGTCGTCCGGATCGCGATCACGGATCCGGACAACGTGCACGGCATCGACGAGCTCAGGCTCGCGGTCCGCATGGACGTCGAGTTCGCGATCGCTCCCGTCGAGGACGTGCAGCTCGAGCTCCGGCGGCTGAACCGCGCGGCCGAGGCGTTCGGCGCGATGGTCGACGACGAATCGTTCTTCACCAGCGAGGACGCCGACGCGGACGACCTCGAAGTCGACGACGGCGTCTCCGACGGGCCGCTCGTCAGGCTCGTGAACGCGGTCATCTTCCAGGCCGCCGAGGACGGGGCGAGCGACGTGCACTTCGAGCCGCAGGAGGATGCGCTGACGGTGCGCTTCCGCGTGGACGGCGTGCTGCGCGTGATCCAGCGCGTCCCGAAGCATTTGCAATCGGCGGTGATCACACGCCTGAAGGTGCTGGCCAAGCTCGACATCGCCGAGCGGCGCAAGCCACAGGACGGCCGTATCACATTGACTGCTGCGGCTGCCGGGCGCATGCTCGACATACGGGTGGCGACGCTGCCGACCGTCGAAGGCGAGGC
>JBOGZX010000451.1:0-4777 GCA_050697615.1 Gaiellaceae bacterium | reverse complement strand
TCAATCGGATGCCCCACGGCTCCTCGATGCCGTGCATCGAGGCGAGCACGTTGAGGAGCATGCCCTGGGCGAAGAAGCTCGAGAGCTCCGTCGGCGCGGCGCCCGAGACGCGCTCGACGTAGGTGACGAGGTCGCCGTAGCCGGTCCGGACGACGCGTGCGATCTCGAGGTCCTCCGACGCCGCATACGCCTGCATCTGGGCGCGCAGGTAGACGCGATCGGAGGCCAAGAGCCGTTCGTACGCCTCGCCGATCGCCTGGAGCGCGTCCTCGCCCCGCTTGCCCTCGGCCGCACGCTGGAAGACCTCCAGCGTCTGCCGGAAGCAGCGGGCGACGACGGCTACGTACAGCTCCTTCTTGGTGCCGAAGAGCCGGAAGACGTAGGGCTGCGAGATGCCGGCGCGGCGCGCGATCTCCTCGGTCGACGCCCCGTGCAGCCCCTGCTCGGCGAAGACGGTCAGCGCGGCGTCGAGGACTTCCTCGCGCCGCTCCTCCTTCGACTTCCGTTCCACCGCGACCATGGCCGGAAGGTTAGTGGTGACTCACTAATTTGTCAAGCGCCTCCGCGACGCGGTCGAGGTCGCTTTCGGAAAGCAGCGTGTGGAAGGGAAGCGCGAGCGCCCGTTCGAACACGCGCGACGCGCCGGGGAACTCGCCCTGCCCGCGATACGCGCCGAGCCGGTGCAGCGCGTAGGTGCCGATCTGCGCCTCGATGCCCTGGGCACGCAGCTCGGCGAGCACTCGGTCGCGATCTTCGACCTGCAGCACGTAGGCCTGCCAGCCGTGCACATCGCCCTCGTCGGCCCGCGGCAGCAGGACCGGCAGCTCCTGCAGACGCTCGGTGTAGCCGTCGGCGATGCGCGCGCGCGCGGCGAGCAGCTCGTCGAGGCGGCGCAGCTGCGGCAGCCCGACCCCGCAGAGGATGTCGGAGATGCGGTAGTTGACGCCGGGCACGGGCATCTCGGGCGGCACGAGCGAGCGCCAGCCGTGGTTCCGGCCGGCTGCGACCGCCTCGGCGACCGCGGAGTCGTTCGTCGTCACCGCGCCCCCCTCCCCGGTCGTCACGATCTTGCGGGGATGGAAGCTGAGGCAGCCGAGCAACCCGAGGCCTCCGCAGGCTCGCCCGCGCCGTCGCGCGCCGAGCGCGCCGGCGGCGTCCTCGAGCACGAGCAGTTCGCCGGGCAGGTCCTCGAGCGGCACTGGACGGCCGAACAGGTGCACCGGGAGCACCGCCTTCGTCCGCGGCCCTACACGGATCTTCGCCGGATCGAGGTTCATCGTCTCGGGGTCGACGTCGACCAGCACCGGCTTCAGCCCCGCGAGGACGCAGACGTTGCCGGTGGCGGGGAACGTGTACGCGGGCACGAGCACCTCGTCGCCCGGCTCGAGCCCGAGCGCGAGCACCGACAGATGCAGCGCCGCCGTGCCGGACGAGACGGCGAGCGCATGCTCGACCTCGCAGGCGCGCGCGAGCCCCGCCTCGAACTCGGCCACCTTCGGGCCCATGGTGAGCATGCCGCTCTCCAGGACCTCGGCGACCTCCGCGAGCTCGGCGGAGCCGAGGTCGGGCCGGCCTAGACGGATGCGGTCAGCTTCTCCCGATACCACGCGATCGTCCTGGAGAGGCCCTCGTCGAGCTCGACGCGCGGCTCCCAGCCGAGCACCTCGCGGGCCTTCTTGACGTTGGGGATGCGCAGCTCGACGTCGGCGTAGTGCAACGGCTGGAAGACGATCTCGCCCGGCGCTCCGCTGATCCGCTTGATGCGCTGCGCGAGGTCGAAGACCGTCACCGCCCCTCTCGGGTTGCCGATGTTGAACGCCTGCCCGACCGCATCCGGATGCTCGAGGCACGCGAGTACGCCGGCGACCATGTCGGTGACGTACGTCCAGGCGCGGATCTGCGAGCCGTCGCCGTGGATCGTCAGATCGCGGTCGGCGAGCCCGGCCTCGATGAACGCGCGGATCGCGCCGCCGCCGATCTGCCCGGGGCCGAAGATGTTGAAGGGGTGCACCGTCACCGCCGGCAGCCCGAGCTCGTCGTGATAGGCGTGCGCCATGTGCTCGCCCGCGAGCTTCGAGACGGCGTACGTCCAGCGGGCCTCGCCCACGGAGCCGATCGTCGAGACGTGCCCCTCCTCGACGTTCAGCGCGTGCGTTCCGAAGACCTCGCTGGTCGAGAAGTCGACGTAGCGCTCGAGCGTGTCGAGCGTCCCGAGCGCGCCCTCGAGCGCGTTGTAGGTGCCGATCACGTTCACGCGCATCACGCGCACCGGGCTCGCGAGCACGGTGTCGACGCCCGCGATGGCGGCACAGTGGACGAAGTGCGTCGCCCCCTGCGCGGCGTCGCGGAGCGCGTCCGCGTCGAGGATGTCGCCGTGCACCAGCTCGAAGTTCGGATGGTCGGCGAGCTCGAGGCCGGTGAGCGAGTCGCGGTGCAGGTTGTCGAAGGCGACGACGGTGTTCGCCTCGACGAGCTCACGCGCCAGCGTGGAGCCGATGAAGCCGGCGCCGCCGGTGATGAAGACGCGCTTGCCCTCGAGCATCGTCGAGAAGGTTAGCCGCCCCTCGACGGCGCGCTGATCGCCGTCGCCGGGATGTCCTCGGCGGACCGCGCGACCGCCGCGACGAAGAGCAGCCCGCCGAGCGTGAGCCCGCCGGCGATCGCGACCCACACGCCGCCGTTCCCTTGCCACTTGTAGAGCGGGCCGATGAGGAGCCGGCCGAGCGGACCGCCGAGGCCGCTCGCGGTCAGCACGGCGGTCAGCACCTTGGCGCGCACCGCGGGGGGCGGGCGCGTCGTGATCAGGCCCATCATCGGCGCGTTGACGAGCGGGACGACGGATCCGGCGGCGAAGACCGCGAGCCAGACGAGCGGCCAGGCGATCGGGAGCGCGACGAACCAGATCGGCACGGCGATCAGCACGATCGCCGCCGACGCGAGCCGCAGCGGGCGGAAGCGGTCGAGGAGCTTCACCACCACGACCGATCCGATGACCATGCCGACGCCGAAGCCGGTGAAGAGCAGGCCGGCTACGTGCGCGCTCCGGTGATAGCGGGTAAACGCGAGCAGGGGCACGGCCACTCCGAGGCAGTTCGCGGCGCCGTCGAGGATGATGATCGTCAGCACGATCGGGCCGAGCAGCGGGTCGCGCGCGAGGTAGCGGACGCCGGCGAGGATGCCGCGGCTCGACTCGTCGTCCGGGACGGGCTTCCCGCCGCGAACAAGCGTGAGCACGACGAGAAACGCGAACAGGAACGTCGCACCGTCGACCACGAGGAGCGGAGCCGTTCCGAAGAAACCGATCAGCGCGCCCCCGAGCGCGGGGCCGACCACGAGCGGCAACTGCGTGGCGCCCCCGAACAGCCCGGACGCCTTCGCGACGGCGGTCTCGTCGTCGCCGAAGAGCTCCGGGATGATCGACCGCTGCGACGCGAAGTACGGCGACGTGAACGTCCCGACGAGGAACACCAGCACGAGCAGGGTGGCGAAGCCGAGGTGGGCGACCCAGTGCAGCACCGGGACGAGCGCGATCAACGGTGCGCGCGCGAGGTCGCCGACGAGCATGGAGGTGCGCGCGCCGAGTCGCGACACGAACACGCCGGCCGGGAGGCCGAGCAGCGCGAGCGGCAGGATCTCGGCCGCGAGGACGACGCTCATCCGCGTCGGCGACCCACCGGTCGAGAGGACGAACCACGGCAGGGCGATGAACGTCATCGCGCTGCCGGTGCTCGAGACGACCTCGGCGACGACGAGTGCGGTCATCGTCCGGTTCCGCATCCCGATAAAATAGTACGTCCGTACGTTTTTGTAAAGTCGAAGCATGCCGAAGGTCTCCGAGGCGCACCGGGAAGAACGGCGGCGCCAGATCATGGACGGGGCACGTCGTGCGTTCGCGAAGCACGGCTACGACCGTGCGACCGTCCGCGTCCTCGAGCGCGAGATCGGCCTCTCGCGCGGCGCGATCTTCAGCTACTTCCCGTCGAAGCTCGAGCTCTTCCTGGCGCTCGCGGGGGCCGACCAGGAGCGGCTCGTCCGCATGTGGATCGAGGGCTACGAAGGTGTCGTCCGCCATCTCGTCGACGACGACCCGGAGTGGATCGGCGCCTACCTCGACGTCAGCCGGATGCTGCGCAGCGACCCGCAGCTTCGCGAGCGCTGGGAGGAGCGCAACCCGGAGCTGAACGCCGAGCTCGAGCGTCGCTTCGCCGCGCAGGTCGAAGCGGGGGAGATTCGCGGCGACCTGCCGCTCGACACGATTGGCCGATTCCTCGGAATCGTGTTCGACGGCATGGCGATCCAGATCGGCGCCGGATTCGGCGAGCCGGTCGACGTCGACGGGACGCTCGAGTTGCTGCGCTCTGCACTCGCCCCGAAGTAGCATCGGCCCGTGAGAACCGTCCTCTTCGTCGGCGCGGGCCGTCACCAGCGCCGTGCGATCCTGCGGGCGAAGGAGCTGGGGCTGCGGGTCGCGGCGGTCGACCGGAATCCCGACGCGCCCGGGCTGAAGGAGGCCGACATCGCCCGTGTCGTCGACTTCTCCGACATCGCCGCCGTGCTGAAGGCGACGGCGCGTCTGAAGCTCGACGGCGTGCTGACGGTCAGCGCCGATCGCGCCGTTCCCGTCGTGGCCGCCGTGGCGGAGGCGCGCGCGTTGCCGGGGATCGGCGTCGACACGGCGCACCTCATGACGCACAAGGTCGCGATGCGGCGGCGGCTCGCCGAAGCGGGCGTCCCGCAGCCGCGCTTCGCGGCGGTGCGCTCGCTGTCGGAGCGGCGG
>JBOGZX010000450.1:0-4950 GCA_050697615.1 Gaiellaceae bacterium | reverse complement strand
ACGGGCGATCGGGAACGGCGAGCCGGGCGGCGAGGCTCACCTCGCGTGTCGCCTGCCTCGGGTCGATCATCGCTCCGAGGACGTCGGCGTCGCTCGCTCGGCGCAGCAGACGGAGCGCGGCCGCGCGCCGCACTCGCTCGAACGCCGTGTCGCCGGCGCCCTGCACGGCGAACGTCTCCCGCCAGAGCCGCTCGTAGACCGGGGCGTCGTCCGAGGGATCGACGTCGGGGTAGTAGTAGCCCGGCAGACCGAGCTTCGCACGAAGCGCGAACGGACTGTGCTCGTGATTGTCCGGCTCGCCGACGTAGCCGGCTCCCGGCGTGCTGCCCAGCACGTGCCCGATCCAGCTCGTACCGGACCGCGGCACGCCGGCGACGAGCACGATCGAGCCGTCGCTCACGGCAGCGTGTCCTCGCCGAACACCCGCCACCCGCGGATCAGCCCGCCCGGTAAACCGCGGGCGATCCCGCGTCTCGGATCGCTCCAGCGCGATCGGCGCTTGACGACGGCCGCAACAGAGCCGCGCAGTGCCCAGTACGCATCGCGCCCGATCCAACGCAGCATCGTCGGGTCCCCGCGGCGCAGGTACTTCGCGTAGAAGAAACCCTGGCCGCGCGCGTAGCGGACGTACAGCCTTTCGAGCTGCTCCGGCGAGCGCCAGTCATGGTGCCTGACGACGAGCGACGGCTCGTAGCGAAGCATCCGTCCCGCCCTCAGCCACCGGTAGCAGAACTCGTTGTCCTCGGCCGCCTCGCCCGGGCCGAAGCGCTCGTCGAACCCGCCGGTCGCGAGGATCGCCCGGCGATCGCAGACCATGTTGTTCGGAAAGAGCGCCCCGCCGTGCACCGCGCCGGTGAAGTCGTGAGGCTCGGGGTCGTCCTTGAACGACGGCACCGCATCGCGCTCCCCGACGGGCAGCACCCGGCCGGTCACGATTGCACCGGGCCAGGCTTCGGCGAGGGCCCGTGCCCGCTCGACCCAGTCGGGCATCACGGTGCAGTCGTCATCCGTGATCAACACGATGTCGTGGCGGGCGTCGCGCAGGCCCAGGTTGCGGCCGTGCGCCACACCCCGACCCGGACAGGGAACCAGCCGGGCGCCGGCGTCCCCGAATTCCTCCGCAAGCAGCTGCACGGAGTCCTCGTTCGCCTGCGTGACGAGGAGGATCTCCGTCGCTGGCGGAGAGCACTCCGCGAGCGACTGCACGCATGCGCGGAGAGAGTCGCGACCGAGCGTGGGGACGACGATCGAGACGGGTAGAGCCTCGCGGGCGGGCCAAGCCGGCACGTCGCTCGCCGTCGACTCCGTTGACACCGTCGAGCCCATGTCGCTCATCTACCGTCGAGCCAATCTGGTCGCGCGAGCCCGGGGTCGCCCGTCGTCCGCCGCGAGACGAGCTGCCGGAGCCCGTCCCCGCGCCAGTCCACGAGCGTCGCCGCCATTCGCGGGAGCGGGCGCAGGTCCCGGCCGGCAAGCGCCGCGCACGCGTAGACGCCGAGAGCCCGGGAGCGTCTGCCCGCACGCCGGTGCTCGGCGGCGAGCCAGCCGAGGAGCCGGCCGTGGTCCGGCCGGAAGCCTGCCGCGCCGTGCGTCTCACGCAGGCGCTCCAGCTCGGCGCTCGCTGCCCGCCCACCGATGTGCATCCTGCGCGTGTGCCGGACGTAGCCAACGAGCACGTCGTCGCACGAGGCGGGCACGCCGGAGAACGCGAGCTTGAGCCAGAGGTCCCAGTCGGCGAGGTACGAGAGCCGCTCGTCGAACCCGCCGACCTCCCTCACGAGCCGTGTCTCTGCGAGCACGTTCGAGCTTCCGGCCGGCAGGCTGTTCCGCCGAAGCAGCTCGGCCCGGACGTCGGCCGGCCGCGGCGGCGTCATGATCTCCGTGGGGGTGCCGTGATCGTCGAGGACGACCACGCCGCAGTACGCGAAGGAAGCGCCGGCGAGCGCGAGCGCGTCGAGTTGAGTTGCGAGCTTGTGCGGCGACCACAGATCGTCGTCGTCGAGGAAGGCGATCCAGTCCGCTCGCGCCGCAGCGATGCCGGTGTTGCGCGCGGCGGCCACGCCCCGCGGCCGGTCGTGTCGCAGGACGCGAACGCTGTCGTCGGTGAGCGCCTGGAGCCGGGAGGCCGTCTCCTGGTCGGAGCCGTCGTCCACGACGATCACCTCGACGTCCACGCCCACCTGCCGGGCCGCCGACGGCAGCCCGGACTCGGTGAGCATGGCGAATCGGTCTCGGGTCGGCACGACGACGCTGACGGCGGGCCCGGTCACGGGGTCGACCTCGAGAGGGACTCGACGGACAGAGCTGGTTCCGCGACCTCGTCGACCGACCACGACACGGGCGCCTGCACGACTCGGCTGCGCCTGATCGCCTCCTCGACGTCGTCGGGCCGCGGAGCGATCTGGAAGCGCAACGCCTCCTCGCGCAGCAGCGACTCGGCCGGCGTCCCGAGCCACACCTCGAGCCGGTACTCGCCCGCCGTGAGGACTGCCGGTACCCGCAGGCGTGCCTCGTACTCCTGCGGAGTCCGGTCCGGCAGGAGCTGTCCGCCGGTGTCGGCGCCCCAGTCCTCGTCCAGGACCGGCACGCCGAGCGGCCCGTGGAGGATGAACGCGATGCTCAAGCCGGGAATGCGCTCCCGAACGCCGAAGCGAACGGTCAGGGTGAGCTCTTCGTCCCGGCGGGGAGCGGACGCCGAGCGGCTGTCTGCTCCGTGAGCTCGCGCCGAGATCAGAAAGACGGAACGTGCAGCATCGATCTCGAACTCTCTGGAGTTCGCGTTCGGCACGGCTTCCCGCAGGTAGCGCTCGACCACGTCGGCGCTCTCTCCGTCCGCGACCACACGTCCCTGGTCGAGCCAGATGGCGCGCGAGCACAGGCGCGTCACCGCGCCGAGGTCGTGGCTGACGAAGAGCACCGTGCGTCCCTCGACCCCCAGCTCGGACATCCTGCCGAGACACTTCTCGCGGAATCGGGCGTCACCGACGGCAAGCACCTCGTCGACCAGCATGACCTCGGGATCGAGATGGGCCGCGACTGCGAACGCGAGTCGCAGGTACATCCCGGACGAGTAGCGCTTCAGCGGGGTCTCGAGGAAGCGCTCGACACCGGAGAACTCGACGATCTCGTCGAACTGGCTCGAGATGTCCCGGCGCTTCATGCCGAGGATCGCGCCATTCAGATAGATGTTCTCGCGTCCGGTGAGCTCGGGATGGAAGCCCGTCCCGACTTCGAGCAGCGACCCGACGCGGCCCCGGGTGCGCGAGACGCCCACCGTCGGCTGCGTGATCCTCGAGATGACCCGCAGCAGCGTGCTCTTGCCGGCGCCGTTCGCGCCGATCAGCCCGAGTGCCTCCCCCTCGTGAGCCTCGAACGACACGTCTCGGAGCGCCCAGACGTCTCTCGTGGGTTCCGCACCGCCGCCGAAGCGCGAGGAGAGCGCCTCGCGAAGCGTCACGTAGGCGGCGCCGTGCGTGCCGATGCGATACCGCTTCCCAACCGACTCGACGCTGACGGACGTTCCGGCCATCAGATCAGGTCGGCGAAGCTCTGCTCGGTGCGCCGGAAGTAGACCAGGCCGCCGACGAGGAGCGCGAGCATGACGACGACGGAGACGATCGACTCGCGTCCGGGGGCGGGCCCGTCCGCGAGCGACCAGCGGAAGCCCTCGAGCAGGGTCGTGAGCGGATTCGCCGCAAACGCAAATCGCCAGCGGCCGTGGACGAGGGAGCTGGCATAGACGACGGGGCTGCCGAACATCCAGATCTGCAGGAGGAACGGAAGGGCATGACGGACGTCGCGGTACTTGACGTTCAGCGCGGCGAGCCAGAGCCCCGCGGCCAGGGACAACACCACGCCTCCCGCGATCCAGAGGGGGAGTAGCGCCAGCGCCGGCCCTGGAACGACGTGGTAGACCCAGAGGAAGACGGCCAGGATCGCGAGTGTAGGCGCCAGGTCGACGAGTCCCGGAGCCACCGCCGCAGCGGGCGCAAGGAGCCGCGGGAAGTACACCCGCGTCACGAAGTTCCGATTGTCGACGAGCGACTGGGCGCTCATCGTGACGGACGTCGAGACGTAGAGCCAGATGCTCAGGCCGGCGTAGACGAACACCGGGTACGGCAGTCCGTCAGCCGGAACCTTGGCGAGGCGGCCGAGGAAGACGGTGAAGATGAGAACGCCGATGAGCGGCTGGAGCACGGCCCACGCGACGCCGAACAACGTCTGCTTGTAGCGCACGCGCAGATCCTTGAGCGCGAGAACGAGAGCAAGCTCTCGATGCTCCCAGAGCTCACGGACCCCGATCGTCGGGAACCAGCGCGCCGGGGGTCGGTTCTCGACCCAGCCGCTACCGGACGGGAACGCCACCCTGGGCCTCCATGCGCTCGTCGATCCGGTCGAGGACGGTCGAATCGACGGTGACGTCGAACTTGCGCGCAAACAGACAGTCGGACGCCAGCAGCGTGTCCAGATCGGCAGACGTCAGCGTCGCAGGGCTCGACCCGCCGCGCCATTCCAGGTAGTGCCGGTGGTCGTTGACGATCTCGCCGGCGAACGGCGAGTTCAGCAGCACCGTCTGGAACATCAACTCGCACGGAAGCAACACGTGCTCGAAGAACCGCACCAGGCCCGGGTTCGACCGCACGTAGTCGTCCACGTACCGGACAGCCTCTCGGCGAAGAAACCAGGGGCGGCCTCCTCCGTATGGCTCGAGACCACCGGGGACACGGCGCTTCCGGGGCAGCCGAACGTGAAGCGCCACGCGCGAGACGAGATGCCAGTCCTCGACGCGGTCGAACCCGCCGCGCGGCCCCCAGCCTTCGAAGGGCAGTCGATGGTACAACATGAACGAGCGACCCTCTGCTTCCGCCAGCGCGTTGCGAATCGTGGACGGCGAGCGCAACGGGTAGTCCTGCCCGCTGAGCAACGCGGCGTAGTCGTAGTCGAGGGCAT
>JBOGZX010000449.1:0-2630 GCA_050697615.1 Gaiellaceae bacterium | reverse complement strand
CTGCTCGACCTCGTCGGCGCCGACGTGCACGTGCACGCGAGCGAGGCGCTGTACGAGAAGCTGCGCGAGCCGCGGATGGCGCCCCCGCCGCGTCTCGTGCGGATGGTGAAGGCGGGCAAGCTTGGCCGCAAATCCGGCGAGGGCTTCTTCCGCTACTGAGCGATCCGCCGCGGGGTCCGTCCGGGACGCGGCCTAGCGTCTCGGTCATGGCGATGTGCCAGGTCTGCCGCCGGGGTCTCCTGGCCGGAGAGCGCTACCGCACGTGGCGCGGCGGGCGACGCGACCAGACCGTCTGCGCGGTCTGCGAGCCGCGGGCGCGGCAGGCGGGCTGGATCCGCGTCGTCGACGGCTACGAGATCGTGCGCGTCACCGGCCTCACCCAGACCGTGAAGCGCGTGGCATGAGCGGCACGCGCCGCATCTCGACGCCGAGGCTCCGCGCGACCGGCGAGATCGACCCGCCCTGCACGACCACCGATGCGAGCACCACGACGAACACCGTCTCGTAGATCCGCCGCCCGTGCGCGACGTGCGCCCCGAGGGCGAACGCGGCGAGCAGGATCGGCACGGCCCCCTTCAGGCCGCCCCACATCACGAACAGCTTCTCGCCGCGGCGGAGTCGGACCGGAGCGAGCAGCGGCGCCGCCGCGAGCGGCCGGGCCACCACAGCGAGGAACGCGGCGAGCGCAAGGCCCTCCCCCCAACGTCCCGCGCCGATGCTCGACAGCTCGAGCGAGAGGCCGAGGATCACGAACACGACCACCTCCGCCATCGCGGCGAGCCCCTCCTGGAACACCTCGATCTCCTCCTTGAACGGCGCATGGACGTCGCCGACGATCAGACCCGCGACGAAGACCGCCAGGAATCCCGAGCCGTGCGCGACCGTCGCCAGCCCGTAGACGATTCCTGCCAGCGCGAGCGTGCGGATGGTGTAGAGCCCGGCCGAAGGCAGCACGACCCGACGCAGGAGCTGAGCCTCGAGCAGGCCGCCCAGGGCGCCGATCGCGAGGCCGATCGCCATCTGCTCGCAGAAGATGCGCACCACGACCCAGAACGTCGCATCCGCGTGCGTTGCGAGCTGGATCATGCCCAGCATCAACGCGATCCCCACCGGGTCGTTCGCACCGGACTCGCCCTCCAGGATCGTGCCGGTGCGCCCGCTGACCTCGCGGTCGCCGAGCACCGAGAACATCACCGCGGGATCGGTCGGCGCGACGGCCGCGCCCAGCAGCCCCGCGGTCACCCAGCCGAGCCCGAACGCCCAGTGCACGAACACGGCCACGAGCCCGGCGGTGGCGAACGTGCCGAACACGCCGAGCGACGCGATCGGCACGGCCGCGACGCGAAAGCGGCGGCGTCCGAT
This sequence comes from Gaiellaceae bacterium, assembly GCA_050697615.1. Taxonomy (GTDB): domain Bacteria; phylum Actinomycetota; class Thermoleophilia; order Gaiellales; family Gaiellaceae; genus PALSA-600. The sequence goes on along the minus strand of JBOGZX010000449.1, from coordinate 1,268 downwards.
CGAGGAGCCGCCGTCGAACAGGATCACGATCAGCGCGATCGTCGCGATCCGCTCCACCGTGGCGATCGAGACGACGAGCGACGGGAAGAGGTCAGAGGCGACCGCGGCGGCGATCAGGAACAGCGCCGGGGACGGGATCGAGAGCCTCGCGCTCACCTTCGAGGTGAGCAGGGCCGCCGAGAGCGCCCCCGAGGCGAGCAGGACGAGTCCGCCGAAATGTGTGACGTCGTGCATCGCGGCAGACCATACGCGGCACGACTTCGACAAAAGTCCTTACGTTTCGATCACTCCCGGCATAATTGCGCAGGAAAGACTGTTCGTGCTATGCGCCGGCTTCTCCTGACCCTGCTCTGCGCCCTGATCGCCGTGCCCGCGGCGCTCGCGGGCGCACGTGCGACGGGCGACGGGATCCTCGAGCTGCAGGCGGTCGACGCGACCAACGCGACGATCGTCGGCAGGGGCGCCCTGTGGGGGCAGCTCGACAGCGGCCGGCTGATCGTCACCGACCCCGTCGCCGGGGACGGCATCGTCTACGTCAGCGGCGCCGACAGGACGCCCCGGCCGCTCGGCGACACCGGCACGACGACGCTCTACGTCGGCAAGAACATCCATTTCCGCGTCACCGGCGGCACCTACAGGCTGACCTTCGCGAAGAGCACCGGGATCGACCTCACCGCCGTCGGCGTCGGGAAGGCGTACCTGACGGGCGATCCGCTCGCCGACGATCCCGGCACGTACGCGCTCGACGGGGGCAAGTGGGTTCCCGTACCTACGGTGAAGGTGCCCCGCACCGTTCCCTTCGGCGACCAGAGCCTGTCGAGCACGACGTCGTCGACTCAGGGACCCTGAGGTGAGCGCGCAGGCGCCGAGCATCCTGGTGGTCGAGGACGAGACCTCGATCGCCTCCTTCGTCTCGCTCTACCTGAAGAACGCCGGCTACGGCGTTCGCACCGCGTCGACGGGCTCGGAGGCGCTCTCGCAGGTCGCCGTGCAGATGCCGGGACTGATCGTGCTCGACCTGATGCTGCCGGACATCGACGGCATCGAGGTCTGCAAGCGCATCCGGCAGACGAGTGACGTGCCGATACTCATGCTGACCGCGCGGGACGAGGACGTCGACAAGATCATCGGGCTCGAGGTCGGTGCCGACGACTATCTGACGAAGCCGTTCAACCCCCGCGAGCTCGTCGCGCGCGTCAAGTCGATCCTCCGGCGCACGACGCCCGACCGGCGCGAGCTCGAGAGCGAGCAGATCATCCACGGCGACC
>JBOGZX010000448.1:0-9180 GCA_050697615.1 Gaiellaceae bacterium | reverse complement strand
CGGCGGCTCCACCCCCCGACACCGAGCCGGGCAGGCTCGGGCGCTACCTGACCGGCGCGCTATTCCTGCTGCCGGCCGTGTTCGTCCTCTTCGTCTGGGTGATCTACCCGGCGATCTACACGATCGTCCGCAGCTTCTTCGGTCAGCAGGGCTACCTCGGGACGTGGGTCGGGTTCGCGAACTACCACCGGGTGTTCACGACGCACACGCTGCTGACGGCGATCAAGAACAACGCGATCTGGGTGGCCGTCGTACCGGCGTTCGTGACCGCGATCGGGCTCGTCTTCGCGGTGCTCACCGAACGCATCCGTTGGGCGGTCGCGTTCAAGACCGTCGTCTTCCTGCCGATGGCGATCTCCGCCTTCGCGACCGGCGTGACGTGGCGGATCATGTACCAGCAGGACCCGAACGTCGGCGCGATCAACGCGCTCGGAAAGAGCGTCCACGGCGCGTTCGCGCCTGCGGGCGTACTGTCGAGCGCCTCACCGTCGACGGCGACGCTCGTGCAGGAGTCGGGCGGCGGCATCACGCTCAAGAAGCCGTTGCATCCCGGCGGCGTGGCCCTGCTCGGGCTGACGGCGATCCCGCCCGCGCAGGTGCCCAGCGGCGCGAAGCAGGCGGTCACGCCGCCGCAGAAGCCGGGCGACATCGTCGGTACCGTCTGGCGCGACTTCAAGCCGGGCGGAGGCACGCCGGGCAAGGTCGAGTCCGGCGAGCTCGGGCTCCCGGGCGTCACGGTCGACCTCGTCTCGAACGGAAAGACCGTGCAGAAGACGTCGACCGGCGACGACGGCTCGTTCGACTTCGGCGGCCTCTCGCCGGGGACATACACGACGGAGGTGGGGGCGGCGACGTTCGCGAAGCCGTTCGGCGGCTACGCATGGCTCGGCCCGAGCCTGATCACGCCCGCGCTGCTGATCGCGTATATCTGGATCTGGGCCGGGTTCGCCATGGTCGTGATCGCCGCGGGACTCTCGTCGATGCCTCGAGACGTGCTCGAAGCCGCGCGCACGGACGGCGCGACGGAGTGGCAGACGTTCCGGCGCGTCACGGTGCCGCTGCTCGCCCCGGTGCTCAGCGTCGTCTTCATCACGATGATCATCAACGTCTTGAAGGTGTTCGACATCGTGCTGGCGCTCGCGCCGGAGTCGACGCAGGCAAACGCGAACGTGATCGCGCTCGCGATGTGGCGCACCGCCTTCGGCGGTGTCAACGACTTCGGCACCGGCTCGGCGATCGCGGTGTTCCTGTTCATCCTCGTCATCCCGGTGCTCGCGTTGAACATCCGGCGTTTCAAGAGAGAGGTCTAGGTGGCCGTAACCGCAGACGCAGTCGTCGTCCCGTCGCCGCACGACAGCACGGCGGCGCGCATCATCCGGTTCGTCGCCAAGGGGCCGGTGCACCTCGTCCTCGTCGGGCTCGGACTGCTGTGGCTCGTACCGACGTTCGGGCTCTTCATCACGTCGATCCTGCCGCAGTCGGAGCTCGCCTCGGCCGGCTGGTGGAAGATCTTCTCGAAGCCGAGCCTCGCGACATGGTCGAACTACGACGCCATGTTCCACAACAGCGGCCTCCTCACCTCGCTGAGGACGACGGCGGAGATCGCCGTGGGCAACACGCTGCTGGTGGTCGCGATCGGCGCGCTCGCCGGCTACGCGCTCGCCTGGCTCGACTTCCCCGGCCGCGACTGGCTGTTCGTGGGAAACATCGCGCTGCTCGTCGTCCCCATCCAGATGGCGCTGATCCCGATGTTCAAGCTGTACGACACCTTCGGCCTGTTCGACACCGTGCTCGGGATCATCCTTTTCCACGCCGCGTTCGGCCTGCCGTTCGCGATCTTCCTGCTGCGCAACTTCTTCGTGGGATTGCCCAAGGACATCCTCGAATCGGCGCGCATCGACGGGGCGTCGGAGGTGCGGATCTTCCTGCGCCTGATCCTGCCGCTCGGCCTGCCGGCGATCGCGTCGCTCGGGATCTTCCAGTTCCTGTGGACGTGGAACGACCTGATCGTGGCGCTGACGTTTGGGCAGAACGTGCAGCCGATCACCGTCTGGATCTTCGGGCAGCTGCGTGAGTTCGGCACGTCGATCGACGTGATCGCGCCGGCGTCGTTCATCTCGCTCGTGATCCCGCTCGCCGTGTTCTTCGCGTTCCAGCGCTACTTCGTGCAGGGGCTGCTGGCCGGCTCGGTGAAGTAGCGGGATCTGCCACGCTGTCGGCGTGACCAAGACGCGCTCCAGCGAACGGTGCGCGATCGTAGGCAGCGGCCTGGCCGCGCTCGCGACCTACGCGACGCTCCGGCACGGCGGCGTGCGGCCGGAGGAGATCGTCGTGTTCGGCACGCACGAGGACCCGACGGAGGTGTGGTGGACCCGCGCTTCCGCGATCCGCCAGCGGCGGATGCGCTCCGAGTCGGACGGCCATCTCGCGGCGGCTGCGTTCCCCGGACTCGCGTTACGCGAGGCCGTGCGGCGCGGCACGGCGGTGCCGCTCGTCGCGTCGGTGACCAACCGCTACCGACCGCGCGTCGAGGACTTCGTCGAGCACGCGCGCGCGGTGCTCGGGCGCAGCGGCTGGGAGGAGAGCTTCCGGCTGCAGCGGATCGAGCGGATCGAGCCCGTCGCCGGCGGCTTCGAGGTCGGAGGCGCCACCTTCACACACGTGCTGGTCGCGACCGGGCATCCGGGGCTCGCGCGTCCGGACGGCCTACCCGGAGCGGTGCACGCGTACGAGCCGCACGAGTACGCGTCACGCGTCGCCGTCGTCGGCGCGGGCATGGCGGCGGCGACCGAATGGCTGAATGCGCTCGCCGCCGGCAGCGAGGTGGTCTCGTTCCGCCGCCGCGAGCCGCTCCGCCGCCCGCTCAACGTGCCACGGCCGTTCTTCTCGAAGCGGGGCCTCGCCTCGTTCCACACCCTGCCGACCGAGCGACGGGCGGCGAGGCTGCGCGAGCTCTCGGCTCCGTCCTTTCCGGCCGGGGCTGCCTGGGACGACCCGATCCGGCGTGCGGAGCGGACGTCACAGTTTCGTGTGTCAGACTCCAGTCAGACCAGGGGGTGGGCGAACGGCTGGGCTGAGCAGGTGATTTGCGCGACCGGGTTCCGGCTCGGCTTCGCCTGGGACACGTTGCTCTCGGACCTGGTCGAACAGAACGACCTCGAGACTCACGACCGCTGGATCGTGCTCGCACCCGACTCGACCGTTCCGGCCCTGACGGACGAGCAGAGGACGCTCTCGCTCGCGGGCGTGGCGGGCCAGTGGTCGTTCCCGGCAGCGGACACGATCGCCGGCGCGAAGTACGCCGCGCGCGCCTTCCGGAGGCGGGTATGTCGTACACGCTGAGAGGCCGGCTCGAATCGCGGCTCGCCTCCGCCCTCCCGCCGCTCGTACTCGCGCTCGGGCTGCAGCGCTGGTGGGCGATCGAGCTCGTCGCGCTGATGCTCGCCGTCGGGCTCGTGCTCGACGTCGCCGTCTACCACCACGCGTTCCCCTACCAGCCCGGCTGGCTCGCGCTGCCGCTGGGAGCGCTCGAGCTCGCGATCGTGTATCCGGCGATGCGGTTCCTCGGAATCGCGGCTCCAGCCCGACTCGCGCTGCTCGTCTACGGCGTCGGGTGGCTCTCGGCGCAGATCTTCGCGCACGCGATCTTCCCGCGGCTACGCCTCGAGTACGCCGAGTCCGGCGGCGAGCCCGGGCGTGCCGGCGCGCTCACCGGAGTCGCGGTCGCGGTCGCGGTCGTCGGCGGGCTCGGCGGCGCCTACGCCGTGAGGCCGCCCACCGTCCACCTGCACGGCACGGTTCGCGGACCGCTCGTCATCCGGCACGCCCAGACGCTCGTCGGCGGCGTCGTCCGCGGCGGCATCCGGATCCGCGCCGATCACGTCACGCTGCGCGACGTGACGGTGGTGGGCGGCGAATACGGGGTCGACGTCGAGCACGCGCAGCACGTCGAGCTCGACCACGTTCGCCTGCTGCACTTCACCCTCGACGCCGTCCGGGCGGTGGACGCCGGCGTCTCGATTCAGAACTGCTCGATCACCGCGCCGTCCGGTCCGCTCGCGACCGGCATCCTCATCTCCTATTCGATGGGCCGCCCGATGAGCATGGTCTCCCGCTGCACGATCGTCGGTGTTCGCGAGGGGATCTCGACGCACTCGTCGATGGTCGACGTGATGGACAACCACGTCGTCGGCACGACGGTGCGCGGAATCTCGCTCTCCGAGATGTCGATGGACCGAGCGGAGGGCAACGAGGTCTCGAGCGCGAACGGGATCGGGATCGTCTGCATGGACCACTCGATGTGCGAGATCGAGGACAACACGATCGCCGGCGCCCGGATCGACGGCGACGGCAACCCGAGCCGGCACGGCGTCGCGATCGAGGCCTACTTCTACGCCGAGGCGAAGCTCGCCGACAACACGGTGATCGCGAGCCCGGGCGGGGTCAAGGCGTTCGTCGAGTCGACGATCTCGCGGTGACCGACGCATTCAGGCTCGTCGCGCGCACCGGGCACCCGGACTTCCTCGATCTGCCCTGGCAGCGCCCGCTCGAGGAGTGGGAGTCGGAGCGGATCGTCGAGATCATCCGCGGGATCAGCCGCCACGTCGTTCGCTTCGTCGAGTACGACGGCGTGCTCTACGGCCTGAAGGAGCTGCCCGCACGCCCCGCCCGGCGCGAATGGGCGCTGCTGCGCCGCCTCGAGGACCTGGACATGCCCGTCGTCGAGGCCGTCGGGATCGTCACCGGCCGGGGCGACGGCATGGACGCGATCCTGATCACCCGGCACCTCGAGTACTCGCTGCCCTATCGGGTGCTGTTCTCGGGGCGGGGAACCCCCGACCTGCGCACGCACCTGCTGAACGCGCTCGCCGAGTTGCTCGCGCGGCTGCACGTCCAGGGGTTCTTCTGGGGCGACTGCTCGCTGTCGAACGCTCTCTTCCGCCGGGACGCCGGCGCCCTCTCCGCCTACCTCGTCGACGCCGAGACAGGCGAGCTTCACGTCGCCCTCTCCGACGGTCAGAGGGCCTACGACCTGGAGATCGCGCGGACGAACGTCTTCGGGGAACTGCTCGACGTCGACGCAGAAGTCGGGCTTCCCGACGACCTCGATCCCGAGGAGACGGCGGCCGAGATCGTCCGCCGCTACGAGGCGCTCTGGTCGGAGCTCACGCGGGAGGAGGTGTTCGCCGCCGACGAGCGCTTCAAGGTCGACGAGCGCCTGCGACGGCTGAACCAGCTCGGCTTCGACGTCGACGAGATCCAGCTGGAGTCGGCCCCGGGCGGCTACCGGCTGCGGCTCGACCCGCACGTCGTCGAGCCGGGCCACCATCGCCACCGGCTGCTGCGCCTGACCGGGCTCGACGCGCAGGAACGCCAGGCGCAGCGGATGCTGAACGACATCGCCCGCTTCCGTGAGGCGCTCGAGCGCCGGCAGAAGCGCCCGATGTCCGACTCGGTCGTCTCGTCGCGCTGGCGTGTGGAGGTGTTCGAGCCGACCGTCGCCGCCGTACCCGACGGCCTGCAGGGCCGGCTGCCGCCGGCCGAGATCTTCCACCAGGTGCTCGAGCACCGCTGGTTCCTGTCGGAGCTCGCGGGCAAGGACGTCGGGATCGACGAGGCGGTACGCTCGTACGTGAAGTCCGAGCTGCCGCAGCGCCCGTCCGAGCGCGTCGTCTTCGAGGCGCCGCTCGCGGACGGCTGAGAGAACCTCATCGACGTCTACCGCACACCCGACGAACGGTTCGCCGACCTCCCCGGCTTCCCGTTCGAGCCGCACTACGCGGAGCAGGACGGCCTGCGCCTGCACTACCTCGACGAGGGCGAGGGCCGGCCGGTGCTGCTGCTGCACGGCGAGCCGACCTGGTCGTTCCTCTACCGGAAGGTGCTCCCGGAGCTGACCGGCTCGGCACGCTGCGTCGCTCCCGACTACTTCGGGTTCGGCCGCTCTGACAAGCCCACCTCCCGCGAGTGGTACAGCTACGACCGGCACACGGAGTCGATCGCGCGGCTCGTCGGGGAGCTCGACCTGCGCGACCTCACCGTCGTCGTCCAGGACTGGGGCGGGCCGATCGGCTTCCGCTTCGCCGTCGAGAACCCCGACCGGGTGGCGCGGCTCGTCGTGCTGAACACGGGCATCGGCGCACGGGCGCCGAACGACGCCTGGCTGCGCTTCCAGGCGTTCATGCGGCGCGTCGACACCGGAATCGTCGCCGGCGAGCTCGTCCGCCTGTCGCTCGCGCAGCCGCCGGCAGACGAGACGATCGCGGGCTACGACGCGCCATTCCCGACGCCCGAGTCGCGCGTCGGCATCGTCCGGTTCTGCGAGCTGGTGGCGACGGGCTCCGACCATCCGTCGGCGCCGAAGATGCTCGAGGTGCGAGAGCGGCTGCGCACCCTCGACCGGCCCGCGCTCGTACTGTTCGGCGCCGAGGACCCGATCTTCCGGCGTCGCGCCGCCGAGGCGATGGCGGAGCTGCTGCCCGGCGCCGAGCTCGATCCACCGCTCGAGGGAGCCGGCCACTTCCTGCAGGAGGACCGCGGCGAGCAGATCGGCAAGCGAATCGCCGACTGGCTCGAGTGACCGGCCGGATCGCGCGCACGGTCGCCGTGGTCGCGGGCGGGGTGGTGGTCGGCGTCCTCGTCCTGGTGACCCTCGGCTCGCTCGCCTACAACGCGGCGACCTCGGACGCCGACGTGCCGGTGACGCAGCTCTGGCACGGCAGGTTCGTCGAGGCCGACGGCGTCCTCACCGCCTACCGCCGCTGGGGGACGCATGGAAGCCCGATCGTGCTCGTCGGCGGCTTCCTCGAGCCGTCGTTCGTCTGGCGAGGGGTGGGACCGCAGCTCGCCCGCGCAGGTCACCGCGTGTACGCGCTCGACCTGGACGGATTCGGGTACACGCAACGCCGCGGCCCCTCCACGCTCGCGGAGTGGGCAGACCAGGTGCAGGGATTCGCGAAGGCACTCGGCCTGCACCGGCCGCTCGTCGTCGGCCACTCGCTCGGGGCAGCCGTCGCCGTCGAGGTCGCCCACCGCGGCGGCGCATCCCGGATCGTCCTGCTCGACGGCGACGCCCTCGGAGGCGGCGGTCCGCCCGGCTGGATCCGGACCGCGCTACTGCACACTCCCTTCTACACGACGGGCTACCGGCTGGTGCCGCACGCGTCGTGGGTCGTTCGGCGGATCCTCGAGACGGCGTACGGGCCGAACCGGCCGAAGCTCGACGGCGCCGAGATCCGGCGCTGGACCGACCAGCTGCGCGCCCGGGGCGCGAGACAGGGACTGCGCCGCCTGGCCGAGCACGGGCTCGCCGGCTTCACGACGGCTGAGCTCGGCCGGATGAGGCTGCGCGCCACGGTCGTCTGGGGCGTCGACGACCAGGTCGACGAGCCGTCCGCCGGACGTGCGACCGCCCGCCTGCTGCACGCGCCGTTCGTCGAGATCCGGCACGCCGGGCATCTATCGATGCTCTCCGAGCCGAACACCGTCGCCGCGGCGATCCTCAGGTAGGCCCGCGCCGCCGGGCCTCGTCGATCGCGGTCTGCGGCTCCTTCACCGGATCGCCGTGGCCGGGGAGGACGACCCGCGCCTGCGTTGCGGCGAGCCGATCGAGCGACTCGAGCGCCTGACCCGTCGAGTGGTTGAAGGCGCTCGGCATCAGCTGCGGCCCACGCACGCCCGTGAGCGGGTTGAGCGTGCAGAGGGCGTCGCCGGCGAAGATGACGTCCCCCGCCGCGAGCGAGCAGTGGCCCGGGGTGTGGCCGGGCGTGTGTACCACGCGTGGCCGCCCCGGAACGGGCAGCTCGTCACCGTCGGCATACGACTGCACCTCGCCGATCTTCGGCGGCTTCATGCCGCCGTTCCGCCCGAGCTCCAGGAGGAGCCTCCAGCTCATCGCGTGGCGCAGGTAGGGAACCATGGAGGCGTCGGTCTTCCCGAACGCCTTGCCGGTCGTCGCCAGCTCCTCGTCGGCCGGGTGCACGTACACCGGCACGCCGAGCTCGGTGCGGAGCTGCTCGGCGCAGCCGACGTGGTCGGCGTGGGCATGGGTGAGCACGACCGCCTTCACGTCCGAGGCCGCACGTCCGAGCTCCGCGAGCCCCGCATCGAGCTGTCTTCGATAGCCGGGCACCGCGGCGTCGACGACGGTGACGCCCTCGTCGTCCGAGAGGAGGTACCAGTTGACGATCCAGGTGCCGATGCGGACGACCCGATCGTCGACACGGGAGACGATCGGAGCGGCCACCGGCCCAGTCTTGCACTGCGGCGCCATTCGAAACAGGCGCGGGGCGTTTCGAGAGTCGGGAGTGCTGACGCACCTCCGGGCGGGGAGCGCTACCGTCCACGTGTGAGTCGCGCACACAAGGTCGGGAACCTGCTCGGAGTGACGCTGCCGGTCGCCGGGCTGGTGGTCGCGATCGTGCTCCTCTGGAACAGGTGGCTTCACCCGGTCGACCTCGTGCTGCTCGCGGTCGGCTACCTGCTGACCGGGATCGGGATCACGGTGGGTTACCACCGGCTGTTCACCCATCGCGCGTTCCAGACGAAGCAGTGGGTCCGGTGGACGTTCGCGATCCTCGGCTCGATGGCGGTGGAAGGGCCGGTGCTGGCCTGGGTCGCCGATCACCGCAAGCATCACCAGTTCTCCGACGTCGAGGGCGATCCGCACAGCCCGCACGTCGGCGGCGGCAACGGCTTCCTCGCCGCGGCGCGGAACCTGTTCCACGCCCATGTCGGCTGGCTGTTCGTCTCGGAGGGCCGCGCCGACGTCCCGAAGTACGTGCCGGACCTGATCCGAGAGCCGGGCATGAAGACGATCAACCGGCTGTTCGGCGTCTGGCTCACGATCTCGCTGCTGGTGCCCGCGGCGATCGGCTACGCGATCGCCGGCACCTGGCAGGGCGCGCTCACCGCGCTCCTGTGGGGCGGCGCCGTCCGCATCTTTCTGCTGCACCACGTCACCTTCTCGATCAACTCGATCTGCCACTTCTGGGGCCGCCGCAACTTCAGGAGCGCGGACGAGAGCCGCAACGTGTGGCTGCTGAGCCTGATCTCGTTCGGCGAGTCGTGGCACAACAACCACCACGCGTTCCCGACGTCGGCGTTCCACGGTATGAAGCGCTTCGAAGCCGCGATGGATCCGGGCGGCTGGGTGATCACCGGTCTCGAGAAGCTCGGCCT
>JBOGZX010000447.1:0-5476 GCA_050697615.1 Gaiellaceae bacterium | reverse complement strand
CCTCGGTGTCGAGCGCCTCCCACTCCTCCGACGTGACGTCGAGCTTCTCGCGGAGCCGGACGATCGGATCCTGCTCGGCCGCCTCGTCGCGATCCTGCTTCGACCGGTAGACCTGCGGGTCGCCGATGTAGTGGCCGTGCATGCGGTAGGTCTCGACGTCGACGAAGACCGGCCCCTCGCCGGAGCGCGCAAACTCGAGCGCCTCGTGTGCCGCCTCGAAGACCGCCTCGACATCCTGGCCATCGACCTTGATCGAGCGCATGTCGAACGCGAGTGCGCGCTTCGACATGTCGTCCCACACGGGCGAGTGCTGCCAGCCGGGCGTGGACTCGGCCCAGTGGTTGTTCTCGCAGACGAAGAGGGTGTGCGTCTTCCAGAGCTGGGCGAGGTTGAGCGACTCGTGGAAGGTGCCGATGTTCGTCGTGCCGTCGCCGAAGAACGCGACGGCCACGCGCGGCTCTCCCCGCAGCTTGAAGGCGAGGCCGGCGCCGGTGACGGCGGGCAGGCCGCCCCCGATCACGGCGTTGGCGCCGTAGTTGCCGCGCGCGACGTCGTACAGGTGCATCGAGCCGCCGTAGCCGTGCGAGCAGCCCTCGAGCTTGCCGTAGAGCTCGGCCATGACATGGCCCGGGTCGGTTCCGCGCGCGAGCGTGTGCCCGTGCGCGCGGTGCGTGGACGCGAAGATGTCGCCCTCCTCCATCGCCGAGCAGACGCCCACGGCGACCGCCTCCTGGCCGATCGCGACGTGCAGGAAGCCGGGCAGGTCGCCTGCGCGGAAGCGCTCCTCGACCTTCTCCTCGAAGCGGCGGATCAGGAGCATCCCGCGCATGAACTCCAGCAGCGCCTCCTCGCTCGCCGCCCCTTTCTTCTCGACCTTCGCCACGGTTGCCAGTGTACGTTTTGCACGATGACCGTGGTCGGGAAGAGCGTGGCCGGACAGTGGCGTGAGCTCGAACGAGGCCTCCCGGCCGGGTGGCAGCGGGCGGACCTCCGCCTCGAGCTCGGCGATCCGGGGGCGACCGAGCGCACGGCGGCGCTGCTCGGGCCGGCTCAGCCGTTCCGGCTCGCGCCGGGCATGCTTCGCTTCTCGACCGCCCGCGACGGCAGCGCGCCCGGGCCGGACTCGATCGTCCGCCTCCTCGCGCGGCTCGACGAGTCAGGCATCGGCGGCGACCTCACCGTCGCCGGTAGCGCGAGCGCCGGAACCCAGGCCGAGCGGGAGGCTGCGTCGCTCGCCGACTCGTGGGATGCGGCGCTCGCCGGGCTGCCGTCCGACTGGAGCGATCTGCTCTGCGAGCTCGAGCTGGCCTCGACCGACTACATCGAGCGGGCATCGGTGCTGTGCATCCAGCTGAACCCGCGCCGCGACGGCGAGCGCGCGGCCCTTCGCTTCCGCTGCGCGCGCTCCGCCGGGTACGGGGTCGCGCCGGGAATGGCGCGCCGCTGCCTCGAGCGCTGCGACGGCGAGGGCATCCACGGCTCCGTGCGGGTGCTACGCGTGCTCAGCGACACGCAGCTCGTCGCCACGCAGGGCCCGGTCTGGCTGATGGCGGGAAAGACCGTCTGATGAGCGACCCGGTCAGCTGGTTGATGATCGAGCCCGGCTGGAAGGTCGAGGCGTCCGACGGCGAAGAGGTCGGCCGGGTCGAGGAGGTGACCGGCGACTCGAACGCCGACATCTTCGACGGGCTGTCGATCGCACGCGGGATTGCCAAGGGACAGCAGTACGTTCCGGCCGAGCACGTCGGCGAGATCGTCGACGGCTGCGTCCGCCTGACGATCGACCGTGCGCAGATAGAGGGGCTCGTGGCGTTCGAGGAGCCGCCCGTCCAGGATCGCGTCTCGCCGGAGAAGGCCTCGCTCGCGCAGCGGGCGGACACCCTGGTCGCTCCGGCGGTCGAGCGGCCCGAACGCGTCGGCCTGACGCGCAGGGTGCTCGAGTGGCTCGGCCGAACGGGCCGGCGCTGAGGTTTCCGGCAGGCGGTTTAGACCGGCCGTGCTGCGGCAATCGTCATCTCGCATGCTCCGCAAAGCAATGTGGACCGGCCTCTACGCCGGCCTCGGCGCCGCGTCGACCATGGCCGCCCGCCGGCTTGCGTCGAAGATCTGGCGCGTGGCCACCGGCGAGCAGCCGCCGATGAGAAAATGACGAAGGCCGACCAGGTCGTCGAGAACGCCGCGGGGAAGCTCGAGTCGTTCGTCAGGGAGGCACAGGCGAGCGGCGGCGTGAAGGCCAGGATCGGCGACGCCCTCGCCGAGGATCCGGACTTCCTGCGCAAGCTGAAGCCGAGCCTGATCGCGGCGCGCGCGAAGGGCGAGATCCCGATCGAGGCGCCGTCGAACGGCGGGCGCTCCGCCCGGCCGGCGCCGGAGGCGCTTCCTCCTGCGTCGAAGCCGGCCGGCCCGGCGGAGCCGAAGCGCACGAAGCGCGGCGGCGGACCGAGCCCGTGGCTCGTGATCGGCGCAGCGCTCGCCGTCGGCTACGCGCTCGCCAAGGTGATCGACTGGAGAGGCCATGCCCACCCGCACGTCTGAGCAGACGCAGCACCGAAACGGCGGCCTCGGGGACGCCGCCAAACGGGTCGCCGATCACGCCTCGGCGATCGCCAGGCTCGAGCTCGAGCTGGCCGCCCTCGAGCTGAAGAAGAAGGTCACCGCCCTCGGGCTCGGAATCGGGCTCGGCGTCGGAGCGGCCGTGTTCGGACTGTTCATGCTCGGCTTCCTGCTCGCGGCGATCGCAGCCGCGATCGCGATCGTGCTGGCCACCTGGCTCGCGCTGCTGATCGTGGCGGGGCTGCTCGCCGGCCTCGCGGGCATCCTCGGGATCCTGGCGCTGGCGGCGATCAAGAAGGGTGCGCCGCCCGTTCCCGAGCAGGCGATCCACGAGGCGAAGCTGACGACGGAGGCCCTGAAGAGCTGATGGCGGCGAAGACGGCCCGCAGCCAGGACGAGATCCGCCGCGACATCGAGACCGAGCGCGAGCACCTGGCGGGCGCCGTCGAGGGGCTGCGCGGCGAGCTCGCCGAGGCGACGAACCTCACCGGCAAGCTCTCGGCGAAGCTGCCGTTGGCGGCGGGCGCGGCCGCGTCTGCCGGATTCGTGCTCGCCGGCGGGATCGGCGCGACGATGCGCTACTTCGCGCGGCGCAGCCGCGAGCCGGACGAGCGTGTGCGGGTCGGAGGCTGGTCGCTCCGGCGCTGACTCGGGCGACCCGGGCGTCAGGTGCGGAGCACGGCTCCGAGCCCGGCTGCCAGCGCGTCGACGATCCGGGTGTGAAGCCGCGAGCCGTCCTCGTCCGACAGCGTTCGCTCGGACGACTGGAAGGCGACCGCGAACGCGACCGACTTCTTCCCGGCGGGGATCGGCTCGCCGCGATAGTCGCTCAGGAAGCGAACGTCGCGTAGCTCCTCCCCGGCCGCCTCGCGAGCGGCCGCCATCAGGCTCGCCGCCGGGACGCCCTCGTCGACGACGAAGGCAAAGTCCTGGCGGAGCGGCGGGTAGGTGATCACGTCGCGGTAGCCGATCCGCTCGGGCACGGCCGCGAACAGCTCCTCCAGGTCGAGCTCGAACGCGCTCCACTCGCCGTCGAGGTCGAGGGTCCCGTACTGCGCGACCCAGCCCGACTGCACGCTCGCGCCGACGGTTGCGCCGGCCCGCTGCGCGCGCTCGAAGCGCGGCTCGACGTGCAGCGCGTCGAACACCGCCTCGACCGCACCCTTGGCCTCGAAGAACCCGCCCTGGACGATCCCGCCCAGTCGCAGCCGCTCCTCGGGCACGGCACCCGCGACCGGCAGGTAGACGTGCGCGACCTCGAACAGCGCCACGTCCGCGTTCCCGACCGCGACGTTGTGGCGCGCGGCGCCGAGCAGCCCGACCGCGAGCGTCGTCCGCAGCAGCCGCTGCTGGGAGCTGAGGGGCACCGGCAGCTCGAGCGCGCGCGGATCGGGATCGGCCGCCTGTAGCGAATACGTGTACGCCTCGTAGAAGCCCGCGCCGACGAGCACGTCCTCGACCTGGCGGCGCAGGCGCTGGGTGTGCGTGAGCCGGCCGAACATCGCGCGCCGCGACGGCAGCGTCAACGGCACGTCCTCGAGTCGGAAGCGCGCGACCTCCTCGACCAGGTCGATGTCGCGCCGCACGTCGCGGGCCCGCCACGACGGAACGGTCACCTGCCAGTCGGAGCTCACGTCGAAGCCGAGGCGTTCGAGCCGCTCCCGCTGCTCGTCGTCGTCGATCTCGAGCCCGAGCACCTCACCGGCATGGGCCGGCCGGAAGGAGATCGACGCCGGCTCCGGCAGCGAGCCCCGGACCTCGGCCTCGCCGGTGAAGCGCGCGCCCGCGAGCTCGGCGAGCAGCTGCGACGCGTAGGTGGCGGCCGGGCCGGCGAGCTCGGCGTCGACGCCCTTCTCCCAACGGGTCTGCCCCTCGGTGCGCATGCGGTGGCGCTCGCCGCTTCCGAGGATGCCGAGCGGCTCGAAGTTCGCAACCTCGAGCAGCACGGCAGTCGTGTCGGCCGAGACCTCGGTGTTCTCGCCGCCCATCACGCCGCCGATCGCGACGGCGCGCACGGCGTCGGCGATCACCAGATCCTCCGGGTCGAGGGTGCGGGCGGTGCCGTCGAGCGTCACGAGCTCTTCCCCGGCGCGAGCGCGGCGCACGACGATCCGGCCCCCGGCGAGCTTCGCGTGGTCGAAGGCGTGCAGCGGGTTGCCGAGCGCGAGCATCACGTAGTTGGTGACGTCGACGACGTTCGAGATCGGCCGCATGCCCGCGCCGACGAGTCGTGCCTTCAGCCACGCCGGCGACTCGCCGACGTGCACGTCGCGGAACAGCCGCCCGACGTAGCGCGGACAGCGGTCGAGGTCCTCGACGCGGACGTCGACCGGCTCGTCGCCGTCGCGGGGCGGATCGACGCCCGGCATCGGCCTCAGCTCGGCGCCGGTCAGCGCGGCCACCTCGCGCGCGATCCCGTAGATCGACGTCAGGTCGGGTCGGTTGTAGAGCGTCTCGATCTCGAGCACGTCGTCGCCCACCGGCAGCACGTCGGCTAGGGGCGTGCCGGGCTCGAGGTCGCCGGAGAGCAGCATGATCCCGCCGTGATCCTGCCCCAGCTCGAGCTCGCGCTCGGACAGGATCATGCCGTCGGAGACCTCGCCGCGCAGCTTGCGCTTCTCGATCCGGAGCTCGCCGCCGGGCATGACCGCGCCCGGGAGCACGACGGCCACCGTCGCGCCGGCGCCGAAGTTCCAGGCGCCGCACACGATCGAGCGCGGCTCGGCCTCGCCCACGTCGACCTTCGTCAGCTGCAACCGGTCGGCGTTCGGGTGCTTGCCCGCCTCGAGCACGCGACCGACCTTGAAATACGTCAGGTTGCCGTCCTGGTCGGAAACGCCGCGCCGCACGATGCGGTCGACCTCGCAGCTCGTGAAGACGAGCCGGCGGGCCAGCTCCTCGAGGGGCAGGTCGACCTCGACGT
>JBOGZX010000446.1:0-2555 GCA_050697615.1 Gaiellaceae bacterium | reverse complement strand
CCTCCGTGGTCGCGGATCAGCTGCACGAGCGCGTCGACGAGCTTCGCCCCGCCGCCGCGCGGCACCGGCATCCCGCCCTCCTGCACTGCGACCGCGATCACCTGCGCCATGTAGCCCGACGCGGCCGCGTCCGGGCCGAGGCCGGTGTGCAGCACCCAGGGCGCGAGCAGCCCCTGGGCTCGCTCCGAGCCGAACGCGGTCTCGAGCCAGTCCCGCGCCGAGATCAGCAGCCTGCCGGCGAGCTCGAGGGCGCCCCGGCGCCCGAGCCGCCGCACGGCCTTCAGGCCGAGCGATGCGCCGTGTCTCGACCAGAGCTCGGTGCCGAGCACGCCGAACGCGAGGTCGGCGTTCGGAAAGAACTCCGCCAGGAGCGCGTGCCAGGCCTCCCCGTCACCCGCATGGTGGCGGTCGAGCTCGGTCGCGTTCGCCTCGGCGGTGCGCAGCAGGAACGCGCTCTCGCCGTCGGGGAAGAGCGTGGCCGTCGGGAGCTCCGTGTTCAGGTATTCGAGCCCGTGCCGCGCGAGATCGCCCGCGAGCTGCGCGTGCGCCGGCCCGCCCACCCAGAGCGGATGCCAGGCGCTGAAGACGTCGTGCCTGAACCCGGGAGCGGTGATCTCGGCGGTCCTGATCGCGCCGCCCAACCAGTCGTTCCGCTCGAGTACGCACACACGCCGGCCGGCCTTCGAGAGCAGCGCACCGCAGGCGAGACCGTTGATCCCGCTGCCGACTATCGCGACATCGAAATCAGCCACGCACGCCCCTCGCCGGCATCGGCTCCCGCCCTGCGGAGCCGGGCTCCGCCGCTGCCCGGCTTTGCCCGAGAAACGTGCGCGTGTGGCAGCATCTCACGAGGCCGGGTGATCGACGAACTCTCTGAACTCCTCGTCGCTGACGAGCCCGCGCTTCGAGCTGCCGCGCTGCTTCACCGCCGCCAGCACTTCCGCGCGCCGCTCCTCCGGCACGTCGAGACCGAGCTCGTCGGCCTTGATCCGGATCGAGTCGAGCCCGCTCTTCTTGCCGAGCACGATCGAGCGCTTTGCGCCGACGAGCTCGGAGGAGTAGGGCTCGATCGACGGAGGATCGTGGAACTGGCTCGCGACCGCACCCGACTCGCGCCGGTAGAGCGTGTCGCCGGTGAGCGGCTTCCACGGCTCGAGCTCGTAGCCCGACAGCTCTCGAACGCGATCGGAGGCCGCCCGCACGCGGTCGAGCTTCAGGTTCGTCTGCACGCCGTAGAGCGCGCGCAGCGACAGCGCGACCTCGCCGAGGTTCGCGTTACCGGCGCGCTCGCCCATGCCGTTGATCGTGCCGTGGATCCAGCGTGCGCCCGCGCGCACCGCGGCGGCCGCGCTCGCCGTGGCGACACCGAAGTCGTTGTGCCCGTGGAAGTGCACCGGCACGTCGGCGCCGACGAGCTCGACGGTGTGGCCGACGAGATCGCCCACCGCCTCGGGGGAGGCGATCCCGAGCGTGTCGACGACGACGACCTCGCGCGCACCGGCCTCGACCGCCGAGGAGTAGACCCGGTCGTAGAAGTCGCGTTGGGCCCGCGTCGAGTCGACGCCGAAGAACGCGGCGTGGATGTCGTGCTCGGCGGCGAAGCGCATGGCCGAGGTGATCCGGTCGAGCATCTTCTCGCGCGACACGCCGATCGCGGCGAGCTTGAAGTCGGAGATCGGCGACTCGATCACCGAGTAGCCCACACCGAGCTCCGCCAGCGCCTCCAGGTCCGCCGGCACCGCACGCGAGAAGCCCCACACCTCCGCGCGAAGCCCGGCCGCCGCGACCTGCGCCACCGCGTCCCAGTCGTCCTGCGACACGCGCGGGAAGCCCGCTTCGATCCGCTCCACCCCGAGCTCGTCGATCAGACGGGCGATCTCGACCTTCTGCTCCGGGTCGAGCACCACCCCGACCGTCTGCTCGCCGTCGCGCAGCGTCGTGTCGTACAGCCCGACGCTGCCGCCGAGCTCGAACTCGTCGTTCAGCGTCCCTGTCCAGATCAACCCATTGTCGCTCACTGCAGCACCACCCCGTCGGGAAAGGCCGAGAGCTTCTGTGCGCCCCCGGACGTGATCAGGAAGTTGTCCTCGACGCGCAGGCCGCCGCCGCCTTCGAGGTAGCAGCCGGGCTCGATCGCCAGCACCATCACCTCCGCGAGCTCGCCTCCGCCGGCCTGATGCGCGTACGGAGGCTCGTGGGCGCGCGCGCCGACGCCGTGCGCGATCGGGTGCGACGGCTGCCCGCGAAAGCCCATCGCGTCGATCCCGGCTCTCACCAGCCGGTCGAGCTCGGCGAGGCTCGCGCCGGGGCGGCAGTGATCGACCGCGCGCCCGTAGACCTCGAGCAGCCGCTGCTCGAGCTCGACGTAGTCGGCGCGCAGCTCGCCCGGACAGACGAGCTTCGTGTGGTCGCACCAGTAGCCGTCGGCGCACACCCAGATCTCGAACAGCGTCGGCTCGTCCTCGGTGACCGGCTCCTCGCCGGTGGCGGTGAACGTCTTGATCCCCCTGCCCGACCAGACGAGCGAGAACGGGAGCGCGAGCTCGACCTTGCCC
>JBOGZX010000445.1:0-16434 GCA_050697615.1 Gaiellaceae bacterium | reverse complement strand
CGCTCGCGTCGATCTACATGCTGAGCACGTACCGGAGCACGTTCACGCACACCGCCCTGCCCGACCTCGTCGGCCTGCACGGGACGCCGTGGTTCGTGCTCGGCCTCGCGATCGCCCTCGTCGCGACGGTCCGCCGGCTCGGCCCCGTCCTGTTCGTTGCCGGAGTGACGTGGTTCGCCCTGTCCTGGGGCGACCTCGGCGCGATCAGGTCGGGGCTGCACGAGACGGCATGGAGCATCGCCCTGCTCGAATGGCTCGTCCTGGCCGGCATCGTCGGAGCCGGGCGGCGCTCGCTCCTGCGCTCGGCAGGACTCGCCGGTTGGCTCGGCTTCGCGATCGGCCACGCTGCGGGTCGGGGATACGACGGCGTGGCGTTCTGGCAGTCGCTCTCGATCGCGGCGCCTGCGATCGCCGTGCTGCTCAGCTCGCTGGGGCTGCTGGTGCCGAGACTGCGTCCTGCTCCTGCCGCGCGCCCGGCGGACGCTCCCTGAGCTCCAGCTCGAGCAGGGCGACGCGCTGCGCGAGGATCACGTTCTCGTCCGAGAGCTTCGAGATCACGGTCGAGTAGTGCAGCAGCACCGCCAGCACGAAGAGCAGGGCGACCGCGAAGAGGACGGCGGGCGGGTAGGTCTCGACCCCCAGCCAGCCGGCGATCGTGTTCAGGCCGCCGCGCCAGGCCGACAGCGCCAGCAGGACGAGCCCCGTCAGGAGCCAGAGCAGCGCGTAGCGCTCGCGAAGACGCCGGGAGCGGATCAGCTCGATCACGACGAACAGCAGGAGCAGCGAGGCCACGACCGCGGCGAGCGTGATCGTGAGCGGCGTCTGCCCGGCGATGATCACGCTTCCTCCAGGGGCGTGGCGCGCCGCCGAAGCGACCCGATCAGGATCGCCAGCATCACCTTGGCCATGTAATAGACCGTCCGGAGGCCGCGAATCGACGAACGGCCGGCGATGCGCTCGCGCATCTTCACCGGCGTCTCCGTGAGCCGCAGCCGGTGCTTGTGCACCATCAGCGCCGCCTCCACCTCGGGGTAGTCGTGTGGGTAGTCCTCCGCGAACAGCTCGATCGCCTTGCGGTTCAGCACCTGGAAGCCGCTGGTCGTGTCGGTCACGCGCTGGCCGGTGAGCAGCGAGACGGTGCGCGCGAGGATCCGGATGCCGACCCGTCGCGACCGCGACGACCTGAAGCCGTCGGCGCCCGCGAAGCGCGACCCGACGCAGATGTCGGCGCCGCCGGAGAGGACGATCGAGAGCAGCGTCCGCAGCTCGGAGGGGTCGTGCTGGCCGTCGCCGTCGATCCGCGCGGCAAGCTCGTAGCCGTTGTCGGCCGCGTAGCGGAACCCCGTCTGCACGGCGCCGCCGATGCCGAGGTTGAACGGCAGCTGCACCACTCTCGCGCCCCGCGCCCGCGCCGCACGCGCGGTCGCGTCGCGGGACGCATCGTCGATCACGACGACGTCGAACTCCGGGTCGAAGCTCAGGATCTCGTCGACCACGCCTCCGATCGCGCCCTCCTCGTTGTACGCGGGCACGATCGCGATCTTCTTCATGCCGCCACGCCGACCTCGATCAGCGACAGGAGCTGCCGCGCGCGGTGGCGGTAGGTGTGCTCGGAGAGCACCCGCTCGCGGGCACGCCGCCCGAGCTCCCCGGCCTGCGCGGGGTCGGAGAGCAGGTCACGGTAGGCCGCCACCGCCTCGGCCTCGTCGTGCACGACGAGCAGCTCCGATCCCGGCTCGAACCAGCGCTCGACCCCCTCGTAGGGGTTCGACACGATCGCGGCTCCCGCCGAGGCGAGCTCGAACGGCCGGCACGACGACGATGCGTACACGCTCGCGTGCGAGCGCCGCGTGATGCAGAGGTTGACGCGGGCCGACGAGATCGCCCGCGAGAAGACGTTGAACGGCACGTCGCCGATCATGCGCGCCGACCCCGTGTCGCCCTTGAAGTCGCGGCCGCCGAGCGCGAAGTCGACGTCGGGCAGCTCGCGCGACGGGGCGCCGACCAGCGCGGCCATCCAGTCGCGCCTGAACTTGTCGCCGTAGCCGTAGAAGAGGACGTCGATCTCCTTCGCGACCTGCTGCGGCGCGAAGAAGTCGGGATCCGCGCCCCAGAAGACCGCCTCCGCGCGGCGTGCCCCCAGCTCCCGCAGCCGCTCGAGGCCGCCCTCGGAGTTCGAGACGAGCAGGTCGTACTCCGACGGATCCGCGTCGTGGTACCAGTTGAAGCCGGTGTCCATGCCGCCGAACTCCGGCAGGCTCATCGGGACGTCGCCGTCGTAGAAGACGATCGGGATGCCGAAGCGCTCGCGCAGCGAAGTCGGGATGCCGCGCAGGTGCGCCATCGGCACGGTGAAGACAACGACCGCGTCCGGACGCTCGAGCTCGATCAGCGACTCGAGGTGCCGCCTCCAGCGCGGCGTCACCCAGCGCCAGATCACCTCGCGGGTCATGCGGTCGCCGAAGCCGTCCTCGGGGTTGTCCTCGGCCCGTCGCAGGTACGAGTCGCCCTTCAACCTCGCGACGACGTCACGCGCCCGGGCAAACGACTCGCCCTCGACGTACGTCGGGTTCGGCGCGGTGCGCCACCAGGGCGACTCGACCGGACGGCCGCGGTAGGGCGTGACGACGAGGTCGACCCCCTCCTCGCAGAGCCCCTTCCACAGCTGCCACCAGGCGGGGGTGCAGCCGTAGCGGAAGTCGAGGTCGACGGCGGAGGCGACGGCGAGGATCTTCGGGGCGCGCACACCGCGGAGTGTCGCAGAGGCCGATTACGGAGCCGTTAATAGGCGCCGGAAGTGTCTCCTCGGTGGAGGTCGCCGCGGGGAGCGGTGACGCGCACGCATACGTTCTTCACTTCGAGTCCGATGTCTGATCGCTCCGCATGAGGCGGGGTTCGGTCAGCTGTTCTTCGCGGTGTCGGGTGACGGCTGGGTCGCCGGAGAGGACGGAGTGAGGCACGCGCTCCGCTTCGGGGGAGGCTGCGTTCATTCGCCGTGGCAAGGTTCACTCGAAGGGGAGCGACGAAGGGCTGGTTGCGTTGATGGTTCAGGTTCGCGACTTCGACCTCCGGCTGCGCTGAGCTGGGCCAGACCTGAGCGTTCGGTAATGACCCCTGGCGGCGGGGCGGGATTCGATCGCGGCGGCGTATAACTGGCTGTGATGGCTTCGGCTGGTCAAAGCGGCGGGGTACGGCGCCCTTGGCGGGTGGGGTTTGCTGTTGCTCCGGCTATCGCGGGGGCGATGCGAATGGCGAGGCAGCACCTAGGTCTTCTTGCGGCTGCTGTGCTCGTCGTGGGAGGCGGAGGCGCCGCTGCTGGTGCTGTGCTCAGCCTGCGGTCGTCGAATCCCGTACCGCCGTGGGTACTGGCGGATTGCGGGCGTGGCGTCTCGGCACCGGGCTTTCGCGTCCTTCCATGTGAGAGCGGCGGCGCAGCTGCCGGTCACCCGCACCCAAAGGAGCTTCTCGTCCTTCGAAACGACGGCTCGTCCGCTGCCTACCCAGAATGGGGCGGGCAGGGCGTCGCGGCAGGCGACAGAGAGGTCGTCGCGTTCCACGATCTGCACGTCGTGCGAGTGACGAGTACCCGCCTCGTCGCGCTGGTAAGGCCAGACGAACTCGCGAGAGCGCTGCACGTTCGGCCGACCGCGATCGCGTGGCCCATGAACCACCTCAGAGTTGATACTCGTGGAGATGTCTACTTCTCGCCGTCGGTGTGGATCCGCCCATCCGGCTGTTGGAATCCTCTTGTCGAACGCACTGCTGGCGGAACGATTCGGGAGATCCGGGCCTCGATCACGCGCAGCAACATCTGCCAATGAGTCGGCAACTCGGCTGGGCGAGCGTTCGGTCCTGCACCCTGAGCGAAGTGGATCGCGCGGTAGGATTCCTGGCGGACAGGTAGTTGCGTGCTTGAGCTACTCGAAGGCCCGCCTTGCGGCGGGCCTTCGGCGTCCTGGACCTGGGAGGCCGGATTCGAACCGGCATCTTCCCACTGGACAGGTAGTCGCTCTACCAATTGAGCTACCCCCGGGTCGTGCCGAAGGTCTACGGCCAGATGCGGCGGGCCGCAAGATGGCCTCTTCGGCCATGGCCAGGGGATCTCTCTTGCGCGAGAGCGTTCACGAATGCACCCCGGATGGACGATGACTCGCGACAGCGCCGAGGGCTACTCTTTGTGGTCATGAGCATCACGCTTCGCCTGACGATCGCCTTCGACGAACCGGATGAGGACGGCTGGGTCGTGGCCCGCGTGGTCGAGATTCCAGGAGCGCTGAGCCAGGGACGTACGCGAGAGGAGGCGCGCGAGAATGTCATCGATGCGCTTCGGCTCATGCTCACGCCGGACGACGGCGATCCGAGCGTCGTGGACGAGCGTACGGAGTCGCTCGACCTCACGATGGTCGCGTGAAGCTCAGAGATCTCGAACGACACCTACGGGAGCACGGCGCCACGAGAGTTGCCGAAGGCGCCAAGCACACGAAATGGCGATCTGGCGATGGGTTGCGAGCAACGACCGTGCCACGGCACTCTGAGATCGGACCTCGTGCGTGCGATTTGCCGGCAGCTCGGGATTCCGACACCCTGATCACGGGTGGTTGTCGGCTGCGCCAGCGTTGAGTTCGCGAATGACGCCTGGCCCGGCTTCACCTTCGGGTGAGAAAGCAGGTCACCCCGAGCCGGGGCCGCCGAGACTGACGACAATGAGTTGTGCCTTTCCGTCCGCGCATGTGACCGCTCCCTTTCCAATCAGGCGAAACCATGCTCCGTTTCTGTAGTCGCGAGCCGATCGGCGCAGACGGGAGGTGAAGTTTCCGTCGCCGTGATAGGCGAATGCGAGGAGCTGCATCCGATCGCGCTTGGCATGGCGAGCGCGAAAGTAGGATAGGAGCGTTGCGCGGTTTTTCGCGGCGCTGAGATTTCGCGATCCGGGAACGTTCGACGAGTACCAGTCGAACTCTGGCGCTCGTGCGAACATTGCATCGAGGCGCGGGTAGCTGCCGGTGTTGAACGCAGCGATGAATCCGGACCAGGCCGCCCGCGTAAGCGGTGAGTCGCATAGAAGGCCGGGACGTCCACGCGCCGCGCCCGACGAGGCGGAGGCAACAGCGACAGCCAAGATCGTCGTCACGGCAACGAGTGCAGCGAGACTTCGCATACTGGCTCCGAGACTACGTCCGCCAGAGGCAAAGGGGTCCGTCAATCGGTTGCGCAAGCATTCTTACGTCTGACTTTCCCGCGATCCGACCCGCCGAGGAGTCTCGGGGACGTGTCGGGCAAGGTTCGGCACGCAAGCAACGGAGGTCGCCGCGGAGGCCGACCGACGGAAAGCCCGCACGTCGCCCTCGGCGCGCCTGCCTCCGTAGACGCAAAGCGGCAAACGTGGCGGGCGGGCCGGACGGCGGGTGGCAGGCGTGGCCGGAATCGGCTTGGTACGGTGTCATACGTCGCGGGGCGTGGCGCAGCCTGGTTAGCGCGCTAGTCTGGGGGACTAGAGGTCCCGAGTTCAAATCTCGGCGCCCCGACTCGAGAGCCCAGGATTGCACGGGCCGTTCTCTTCGATCCTCGGAGGTGGGTAACGAGATGGCACAGGACTTCGTCGCCCTCGGACATGCTGGGAGCGATGCCTACGCCGGGCTCGAGACGTTTCCCAACCCGGGGGTCGAGACGGTCGAGCTGGTGAGCGACGAGCTGACCGCCGTCTGCCCGATCACGGGCCAGCCGGACTTCTACACGGCGTCGATCGAGTACCGCCCGGGCGCGCTATGCCTGGAGTCGAAGTCGCTCAAGCTCTACCTCTCGCGCTTCCACGACCAGGGCGCCTTCTGCGAGGCGCTCGCGGTGCAGATCCGCGACGAGATCACCGAGGCGCTCGAGCTCGAGGCCGGCGGCGTGAACGTGACCCTGCAGCAGAAGGCGCGCGGCGGGATCACGATTACCGCATCCGTCTGACGGGCACGTCTCGGGAATGCCGGACGAAGACGACAGGGACGAGCTCGCGACGGAAGGCGACCGCGCGTGGCGCGAGCGGACGCAGGAGACGAACGAGCAGGCAGAGGAAATCCAGCCGCCGCACGATCCCGACGCCGAGCGCGAGAACGCCTCCAGCGATCGGTAGCATCGGCCCATTGCCAGTCGCGTCCGGGCGGTAGATGATCCTTGTAACCCCCGGTCATGCGGCGTCTCCTACTCGGCCTCCTGCTTGCACTCGCTCTGCCCGCAGCGGCGCGGGCGGACGTCCACGTCTCGGTCTTCTACTACCCCTGGTACGCAACGACCTTCCATGACGGGGCCTACGAGCACTGGTCGCAGCGGGGCCACGTGCCGCCGGACGACATTGCGTCCTCGTACTACCCGGCTCGCGGGCTTTACTCCTCCTCCGACACGCTCGTGCTCGCCGCCCAGATGGACGAGATCCGAGGTGCGGGAATCGGAGAGATCGACGTGTCGTGGTGGGGCCGGGGCTCGCCGGAGGACGCCCGGCTGCCCGCCGTCCTGTCCGCCGCGCACGCGGACGGCATCGCCGTGGCCGCGCACCTCGAGCCGTACTCCGGCCGGACCGTGGCGAGCACCGTCGCCGACGTGCGGTACCTGAGCACGTACGGGATCCGCACCTTCTACGTCTACCGCGCCTTCGACCTGCCGGTCGCCGACTGGGCGGCGGCGATGGGCGCGCTGCACGCCGGGGGCACGACGCTGTTCGCGCAGACGGCGCTCGTCGGCGCGGCGTCGGCGGCCGGGTTCGACGGCGTCTACACCTATGACATCCTCACCTACGGCGGCAACACCTTCAGGCGGCTCTGCGCCGAGGCGCATGCGCGACACCTGCTGTGCGCGCCGTCGGTCGGGCCCGGCTACGACGCACGCCGCGGCAGCGGCGATCCGCGGCTCAAGCTCCGCCGCAACGGGGCCACCTACGACGCGATGTGGCGCGCCGCCATCGCCGCGCACGCCGACCGGATCACGATCACCTCCTACAACGAATGGCACGAGGGCACCCAGATCGAGCCGGCCGCGAGCTGGCCGCTCTGGCACGGCCGGTACCGGTATCTCTCCTACGAAGGCGCGTGGGGGCTCCACGGCGTCGACGCGCAGAACGCCTACCTCGAGCGCACCCGCTACTGGGTCGACGTGCTGCGCAGGACGTCGCTGCTGCATCCGAAGACGAGAGCCTCGTAGACATCGGCCTCGTCGACGCCGCGCAGCTGCGGGTGGTCGAGGTCGACCGACGCGTCGGGCCACTGCTCGAGGCCGAGCGCCGCCGCGCCCTCGTCGGCGCCGATGCAGAGGAGCGCGTCGACCGAGACGACCCCGCGCATGCCGGTCTGCCGGCGGGCGATTCCCTCGAGCTCGCGCAGCTCCTCCAGCGGGTCGATGCGCACGTTGGAGTCCGAGCCGATGCACATGCCGATCCCCCGGTGGCAGACGCGCGCCACGGGCAGGAATCCGTCGCCGAGGTTCGCCTCGGTCGTCGGGCACGCGCAGATACGCGAGCCGGCGTCGCGCAGCAGGTCGAGCTCGCATCCGTCGGCGTGCGTCGCGTGCACCACCGTCGAGCGCGGGCCGAGGCATCCCTCGCGCGCGAGCAGCGCGATCGGCCTGAGCCCGTTCTCGGCGAGGCACTCCTCGATCTCGCGCGGCTGCTCGTCGGCGTGCACGTGCAGCGGCAGAGCCTGCTCGCCGGCGTACCTGCCGAGCTCCCGGAGCGCGTCGGCCGGAACCGCGCGCACGGAGTGGGGGGCAACGCCGACGCGGATGCCGGCGGAGCGTAGGGACTCGAGCTCGCGGAGGTAGGCGGCGACCGACTCCTGACGGAAGCGCGGTATGCCGCCGCGCAGGTAGCACGCGTACAGGCAGACCAGCTCGACGCCGGCCTCGGCCGCGGCCTCGGCGGCGGCACGGGCCTCGGCCGGGCCCAGGTAGTGGAACTCGCCGACCGCCGTGTAGCCGTTGGCACGAAGCTCGCGGTAGACCTGCACGTACCCGCGGCGGATCTCGTCCACCTCGAGCCGCCCGGCGAGCGCGATCATCTCGTCGCGCCACGCCCAGAAGTCGCCGCCGGCGGCCCGGCCGCGCAGGGCCCGCTGAAACGCGTGGCAGTGCGCGTCGACGAAGCCCGGGATCGAAAGCGGCTGCACTCGCCGTATCCTGTCAGTCGTGGCCGCCCGCACCGTCTCCCCGCCGCTCGCGCAACTGCCGAACGCGCTGACGCTGTTCCGGCTCGCGCTGATCCCACCCTTCGTCGCCGCGATCCTCGTCTCGAGCGAGGGCCGAACCTGGTACGCAGGCACGATCTTCCTGATCGCGGGGATCACCGACCAGGTCGACGGGTTCCTGGCGCGACGCTGGAACGTCGAGTCCGCGTTCGGCAAGATCGCCGACCCGCTCGCCGACCGACTGATGATCGGCGTGGCGATCGTGCTCGAGTGGCACGCCGGCCGGCTGCCGTGGGTCGCCCTCGCGATCCCGCTGCGCGACCTGGGAATGCTCGCGGCCACGCCGCTGATGATCCGTAGCGGCTACCGGTTCGAGGTGAACACGCTAGGCAAGGCGGCGACCTGGCTCCTGTACCTCGGCGTCGGCTGCTCGATGGTCACGCATCCGTCGACCGCGTGGCCGCTCTGGATCTTCTGGGCCGGGCTCGCGCTCGCGCTCGTGTCATTGGCGTTGTACGCGCGCAAGGCGCGGAGAGAGCTCATCGCATGAAGTCCGTCGTCATGGCCGGCGGCGAGGGTACGCGCCTGCGTCCGCTCACGTCCAACCAGCCGAAGCCGATGGTGCCGATCGTCGGCAAGCCGTGTATGGAGCACATCCTCGACCTCCTGCGCACGCACGGCTTCACGGACGTCGTCGTGACCGTGGCGTTCCTGCCGCAGGCGATCCGCTCGTACTTCGGCGACGGCGAGAACCTCGGGCTCGCGATCGAATACTCCGTCGAGGAGAGCCCGCTCGGCACCGCCGGGTCGGTCCGTCTCGCCTCCGACCGCCTCGACGACACCTTCATCGTCATCTCCGGCGACGCGCTCTGCGACATCGACCTCGGCAAGATCGTCGAGTTCCATCGCGAGAAGGGCGCGGCGGTGACGATCGGCCTCAAGTCGGTCGAGAACCCGCTCGAGTTCGGAATCGTCGTCACCGACGAGGACGGCCGCGTCGAGCGGTTCCTGGAGAAGCCGTCGTGGGGGCAGGTGTTCTCGGACACGATCAACACGGGCATCTACGTGCTCGAGCCCGAGGTGCTGCGGCACGTCCCGTCCGACCGGCCCTACGACTTCTCGAAGGAGCTCTTCCCGCTGCTGCTCGAGATGGGCCGGCCGATCTACGGGTACGTCTGCGAGGGCTCCTGGCAGGACATCGGAAACCTCGACCAGTACCGCCAGGCGAACTTCGACGCGCTCGACGAGAAGGTGCAGCTCGACGTCGGCGGCCTCAAGATCCGCGGCGACGTCTGGGTGGGCGAGGGCGTGGAGATCGACGACGTCGAGGGCGTCGAGGGCCCCGCTTTCATCGGCAACTACTGCACGATCTCGCCCGAGTCGTCGGTGGGCCCGTACACGGTGCTCGGGCCGGGGACGACGCTGCGCGAGCGAGCGCGCGTCTCGCGCTCGGTGATCGACGCCTCGGCGTACATCGGTCGGAGCGCCTCGGTGGAGGGCGCGATCCTCGGCCGCAACTGCGACGTCCGCGCCCACGCGCGCGTGCACGAGGGCGTCGCGATCGGCGACCAGGTGACGCTCGGCGACCAGTCCGTCATCTACCCGGGGGTGCGCATCTACCCGTACAAGGAGGTCGAGTACGGCGCGCAGATCCACGAGAGCCTGATCTGGGAGTCGCGCGGCACGACCCGGCTGTTCGGCAAGGACGGCGTCCTCGGGCTGATCAACGTCGACCTGACGCCCGAGGTGGCGATCCGCTTCGGCGCCGCGCTCGGGACGGCGCTGAAGCGAGGCGCCCGCGTCGTCGCGAGCCGCGAGAGCGCGCCCGCCTACCAGGTGATCAAGCGGGCGATCGTCTCCGGCCTCAACTCGACCGGGATCGACGTCGCCGACCTGCGCACGCTCCCGGCGCCGGTCGGCAAGCATCACCTGAAGACGCAGGGCTACGACGCCGCCATCCACGTCGGCGCCTCCTCGCACGACCCCGAGGCGGTGCAGATCCGGCTGTTCGAGCGGCCGGGGATCGCACTCTCGTCGTCGCTGCAGAAGGAGATCGAGAAGCACTACACCCGGCAGGAGCTGCGGCGGGTGCCGTTCGCCGCCGTCGGCGCGATCTCCTATCCGGCTCGGTCGCGCGAGACCTATGCGAGCGACCTGCTCTCGGGCCTCGACGTGGAGGCCGTCCGCGCCCGCGGCTTCCGGCTCGTCGTCGACTACGGCTACTCGGCCGCGAGCTACGTCCTGCCCCTCGTGCTCGGTCCGCTCGGCGTCGAGGTGGTCTCCGCCCATGCCTTCGAGTCCGACTCCGGGAACCTGCCGGCCCGCCTGCGGGAGACGATCGACGGTGCGAGGAGCCTCGTCGCCGCCGTCAACGCCGACTTCGGCGCCGTCTTCGACCGCTCCGCCGAGCGGATCTACCTGATCGACGAGAAGGGCCGCGAGGTGATGCCCGAGCAGGCGCTCCTGCTCTACCTGCAGCTGATCGGATCGAACGGGCACCACGGGCGGGTCGTCGTGCCGATCAACACGACCAGCCAGATCGACCAGATGGTCGGCGACGGGCTCGAGGTCGTCCGCACCCCGGCGTCGCTGACCGCGCTGACGAGCGTCGCGGCCGAGGAGGGCGTCGTCTTCGCCGGCGCGATGGGCGGCGGCTACGTGTTTCCGGACTTCCTGCCGGCGTACGACGCGATGGCGTCGCTCTGCAAGCTGCTCGAGCTCCTGGCGACCTCGCCGCCGCGGCCGATCTCGGAGATGACCGCCTCGCTGCCGCGTCCGACGCTGATCCACCGGCAGCTCGCATGCCCGTGGGCGATGAAGGGCACGGTCATGCGCGTCCTCAACGAGCGCTTCGCCGACGCGAGCGTCGACCTGCGGGACGGGATCAAGGTGTTCGACGACCGCGGCTGGGTGCACGTGATGCCGGATCCCGACGAGCCGCTCGTGCACGTGTACGCCGAGGGGGAGACGACGGCCGTCTCCGAGGAGCTCGAGGCCGAGCTGCACGCCATGGTCGAGGAGGTGATCGCCGGGGAGGAGATCGCCGCCCGGAGCTGAACCCTTAACCTGAGGTTGACGGTTCCGGCTCCGTCTGCTGGAATTCGACGACCCGACCGACGACGAAAGGCGGCACCTCGTGCAACCGCTCCCGGACTTCGCCTCGCTCTCCGACGAAGCACTCAAGGGCATGATCGACGATCTCGAGCAGCAGGAGCGGGACGTGAGCTACCAGCGCCGGATGCTGCACGGAAAGATCGACATCCTGCGCGCCGAGCTGGTCGCGCGCCTGCAGGTCTCCGGCGGTCGCAGCGTCCTCGACCAGGTCGACGTCGACCGGCTCACCGAGATCCTCACCGGCAAGGCCGCGCCGCCGTCATGACGCTCCGGCTTTCACCCGGCGCGCACGTTCGGCGAGGAGCGTGCGTGAGACGTCCTGTGTCAGCCCTGCGGCTCATGCGGGTTCCTCGGGCGTCGTCAGGCGTCGGCGGAGGGCGGCTCCGCCGCCCGCGAGCCGACGCCGGCGAGGGGCGCGCATGAGTGTCGTGTATTGCCAGGAGTGCGGCTTCCAGAACCCGGAGGCCGCGAACTACTGCTCGCGCTGCGGTGCGCTCCTGCCGAAGGCCGAAGCGTCCGCCGAGGCCACCCAGACATTCTCGGCCGAGGACGTCGCGGACCCCGAGCACGACGAGATGCACGGAATCGAAGGGCCGGCACTGGTCGTGCGCGCCGGCGGCGGCAGGGCGGGGGAGAGCTTCAAGCCGGCCGGCGAGCGGACGCGGATCGGCCGGTCGCCCGACTGCGAGATCTTCCTGGACGACGTCACCGTCTCACGCAACCACGCCGTGCTGGCGGAGCGCGACGGCGTCTACGTCGTGGAGGACCAGGGCTCGCTGAACGGGACGTTCGTGAACCGCAAGCGCATCGACAGTGCGCCGCTCCGCGAAGGCGACGAGGTCCAGATCGGCAAGTACCGGATGACGTTCATCGCATGACGAGCGCCGCCTCGCAGCGCTCGGCCGCCGGCCGCGGGCCGGCACGGGAGCGCATGCTCCGGATCGGCGAGGTCGTGCGCCGGCTGGTCGGAGAGTTCCCCGACGTCTCGATCTCGAAGATCCGCTACCTCGAGGACGAGGGGCTCTTGAGCCCGCGGCGCACGCAGGGCGGCTACCGTCTGTTCAGCGAAGACGACCTGGAGCGCCTGCAGACGATCCTGCGATTGCAGCGCGACGAGTTCCTGCCGCTGCGCGTGATCCGCGACGAGCTCGACGCCCCCGGCCAGAAGGAGCGCAAGAGGCGCCGGCCGGTCGCGCTCGGACAGGAGGAGGATCTGGTCGGGCTCGACGAGCTGTGCGACCGGGCGGGCATCCCGCCGGAGCTCGCGAAGGAGCTCGAGGACTTCGGTCTGCTGGCCCCGCGAGGCTCGGGTGCGGGCAAGCGCTATCCGGACTCGGACGTCGACGTCGCCTCCGCCTGCGCGCAGATCGCGCGCTACGGCGTCGACCCGCGGCACCTGCGCACGTTTCGCACCGCCGCCGGGCGCGAGGCGGCGCTGCTCGGGCAGCTCGTCGCGCCGGCGCTGCGCGCGCGCAGCAACGAGCGGCGCGCGCAGGGCCTGCAGGATCTCCAGCAGCTCGCCGAGCTCGTCGGTGAGCTGTCCTCGCTGCTCTTCTGGCGCGACCTGCGAGACTTGGCCCAGTGACGATCGACCTTCGGACGAAGATCCGGGAAGTCCCCGACTTCCCGACGCCCGGCGTCGGCTTCAAGGACATCACACCGCTGCTCGCCGACGCGGAGGCGCTCCGCCAGACCGTCGGTGAGCTCGCGGCGTGGGTGAAGACCAAGCAGCCGGACATCGTGCTCGGCGCGGAGGCACGCGGATTCATCCTCGGTGCGGCGATCGCGGAGTCGGCCGGCGTGGGCTTCGTGCCGGCGCGCCGTCCCGGCAAGCTGCCGCCCGAGACGGTCAGCGCGAGCTACGTGCTGGAGTACGGGTCGAACTCGCTCGAGCTGCACCCGGATCTGATCCCTTCCGGCTCGAGGGTCGTCATCCACGACGACGTGCTCGCGACCGGGGGCACGGTCGAGGCGATCTGCGGTCTCGTGGAGCAGCTCGGAGGATCGGTCGTCGGAGCCTGCTTCATCATCGAGCTGGGCTTCCTCGGCGGCCGCGCGCGGCTCAACGGCACCGATCTGCACGCGCTGATCGAGTATTGAGGGGGCTGCCCGGGGTACACCGTCCGTCGCGCCGGGTATGACCTGCGCATGTACGACACGCTCACGACGACCTATACGTTCGCGTGCCCCGTGCATGGCGAGACGCGTGTGAAGCTGTCGCGGTTCCGCCGCCTGCAGGAGCTGCCCGGGGCGCACCATCCGGCGGTCTTCCGGGTCGAGTTCGACTGCGGCTGCGGCGGAGAGCATCCGGGTCTCGTGACCCACGACGACCTCGACTGGGCGCCGCTCGGCCTCGACGACGAGACGCCGTTCGTGAACCTGATGACGTCGCGGGTCGAGGCGGTCGCGTCCGAGCTCGCCGAGCTGGCGGCGAGCCGGATCAAGGCGGGGGAGTGGCCGTGGAGCTTCTTCTGCTGGCCCGAGGAGCGCCCGCGGCCGGTGTTTCCGTCGGCGTTCAGGCTGCTCGCCCCGGCCGTCTCCGGCGACCGCGTCGGGCTCGCGGTGCGCTGTCCCGTCTGCGGCAAGGTGTCGGTGAACCTGGTCACGCGCGCGCACGTCGACGTGCCGTTCGTGAACGACCGGGATGTGGGCGTGGTCGAGCACCTGTTCGGCGAGGATCCCGCGGCGACCGTGGCGGAGTTCCGCGCAGAGCTCTGGTCGAGCTCGTTCGACGTCCGCCGTCTCGCACTCGAGTAGCCCCGCTCACTCCCGCCAGGGATCGCGTGGGAGGATGCTCCGCCGATACCCATTGCGAGTCCGATGAACGTCCAGCCGCAACCGCTTCGCGGAACAGATCTGCTTCTCGTGCACTGTGCAGCGGTCGAGGTGCGGCCGAGCGCCTACGCGCGTCTCGAGCAGCAGGTCGGAGGCGAGCTGGCGCGGATTCTGCTGCGTGCGCTGGTCGGACGTCCTCAGGGACGCCGCGGCTCGTCCTCGCCGTAGACACGGACGAAGAGGAAGATCAGGAAGCCGGCGACGCAGCCGACGATGAACGTGACGGCGCTGCCGTAGCCGAGCGCGCTGCCCCCGATCCAGATGATCAGGCCGAAGAAGAGCGCCCACACGAACGACGCGATGCCGTGGTCGAATGCGGGGGGTCTCAGGTGCACGATCGCGATCCTAGACGATCCACGGGTCGGTGCGGGACCATAAATTCAGCGAGCCGGTGGCGTTTTCGTCCACCATCCCCGTGAACGTTCGGCCTCCGCCTTGCGGCGTCCACCTACGGCCCTCGGGAGCGGCTTCGACCTACTCACGCTCCGTGCTCGCTGCAAGAGGGAACATACGGATCCCGCAGCCTGCACGCAAGGGCCCGGAAGCCAGGATTCCCGCAATTTGCGAAAGCTTCCGTACGCGCAGACCGAAGTGGCGAATCGTGCTGCATGCTCGAAAGGTTCGGACCAGAAATTCACCGAGCCGGTGGCGCTTTCGTCGACCATCCCCGTGAACGTTCGGCCTCCGCCTTGCGGCGTCCACCTACGGCCCTCGGGAGCGGCTTCGACCTACTCACGCTCCGTGCTCGGTGCAAGCGGGACGCTACCCCGCCGGCGGGGCGGGTTCAAGGGGGGAGGGGCACCGAAGTTGTCGCTCTTTGCAGCAGAAGCCCCGGAGACCGCGGGTGGATCCTGCCGAAGGGCCGGGCGAGACAGCCCGTTCGTCCGGAGCGCGGCCCCGGCGGGCGTCGCACGCTGAGTGCGATGCTGTTCCCGGTCGCGCTCTTCGCAGGATCGGCCGCCGTCGCCGGCTGGATCGACGTCCGCTTTCCGCGGATCGCGCCGCCGCTCGTCTGGCGGATCTTCGGCGCGTTCGCCACGCTGCAACTGGTCGGGATGGTTCCGATTCGGCGCGGCAGTACGCTCGAGCTCTACGGGTCGGTGTTCGGCGCCCTGTTCCCGCTGCTGACGCTGATGTGGCTGCACTGCCTGTGGCTGCTGCGCGCGCTGCACGACGCGTACACCGCCGCGGGGTGAGGGACGTCTCTTCTCCGACTTGACATAACACTCATTATCGTGCAGAGGTCGCAACGGGCTCGCGGGTAGCGGGTTTGGGTCGGCAGCCGAGCGGCAAGATGCCTCTCTGCGTGACGCCCGATACGGACATCCTCCTGCTCGGCGACGACCTACGCGAGCTGGTCGACGTGTGCGAGGAACGCGGCTCCGTTTCGCAGTCCGAGCTGAACGACGTGCTCGATCCGCTCAACCTCGACGCGCTCGAGGTCGACGCCGTGTACCGCGAGCTGGAGAGCCGCTCGATCGAGGTCGTCAACGATCTCGGCCAGGACGGCGAGCCGGAGCCGCAGCCGCCGCAGCCGCCGCAGCTCTCGTGGGAAACCACCACCGACGCGCTGCAGCTCTTCCTGCGCGAGGCCGGACGGCACCCGCTGCTGACGGCGGCGCAGGAGGTCGAGATCGCCAAGCAGATCGAGGGCGGCGACCTGCTCGCGAAGCAGCGGATGATCCAGTCGAACCTGCGCCTCGTCGTCTCGATCGCGAAGAACTACCGCAACCAGGGCCTGCCGTTCCTCGACCTGATCCAGGAAGGGACGCTCGGCCTGATCCGCGGCGTCGAGAAGTTCGACTGGCGCCGCGGCTACAAGTTCTCGACCTACGCGACCTGGTGGCTCCGCCAGGCAGTCGCGCGCGCGCTCGCGGACAAGGCGCGCACGATCCGGATGCCGGTCCACATCGTCGAGCGGATGCAGAAGATGAACCGCGCCGAGCGTCAGCTCTGGGCGCGGCTCGGGCGCGAGCCGACGCTCGAGGAGATCGCGGACGAGGCGAACCTGCCGGTGCAGCAGGCCCGCGAGGTGAAGGCCGCGGCACGTGCCTCGGCCTCGCTCGACGCCCCGATCGGCGATGCCGAGGATGCCGTGCTCGGCGACTTCGTCCCCGGAGAGGGTCCGCTGCCCGACGAGCTCGTCTCCGACTCGCTCCGGTCGCAGACGCTGATCCTCTCGCTGAAGTCGCTGCCGGAGCGTCACCGTGACGTCGACGTGCTGCGCTACGGTCTCTTATACGCGGATCCGAAGAAGCTCGAAGAGATCGGCCGTCGTCTCGGCCTCACCCGCGAGCGTGTGCGGCAGATCGAGGTGGAGGCGCTGAAG
>JBOGZX010000444.1:0-2959 GCA_050697615.1 Gaiellaceae bacterium | reverse complement strand
GCGCCATCCTCGGTCGGCCGCAGCCGCGCCCCGCCCGCTCGGACGAGCCGGCGATGCTGGACGTCCGCTCGGCCCGCCGGCTCGGCGGCGCCCACGCGCTTCTGATCCCGTTTCTCGAGAAGGGGTCGACGGCGGCGCTGCTCCCGATCGCGACGGGTTCCGAGCTGCTCGCCCAGTTGACGATCATCTCGCTCGATCCGGCCGCGCCGATCGACGTCGAGACGCTCGCCACGGCGGGAACGATCGCGCGGCAGGCGGCGCTCGCGATCGACAACGCCCGCCTCTACTCGCAGCAGAAGCAATTCGCCGAGACGATGCAGGGGTCGCTGCTGCCGCGCAAGCGGCCTGCAGTGGCAGGACTCGAGATCGGAACCGTGTACGAGTCGGCCGCGCAGGTCGACGTCGGCGGCGACGTGTTCGACTTCCTCGAGCTCGAGGACGGCCGGCTCGCCGTGGTGCTGGGCGACGTGACCGGCCACGGCATCGACGCGACCGCCGACATGGCGATGGCGAAGTTCGTCTTCCGCTCGCTCGCCCGGGAGCACTCCGAGCCGCACGACTTCCTCGAGCACGCGAACGAGGTCGTGGTGGGCGAGATCGCCGTCGGAAAGTTCATCACGATGGCGTACCTGCTCGTCGACCCGCTCTCGGGCGTGCTCTGCGCGAGCGCCGGTCACCCGGAGCCGCGTCTCGTCCTGCCGGACGGAACGGTCGAGGGGCTCGCGTGCGGTGGGCTCGCGCTCGGGATCGACGGCCGGCAGGTCTACGAGCAGGTGCATGCCGACCTACCGCCTGGCGCCGTTGTGGTGCTGTACACGGACGGCGTGATCGAGGCCCGGCGCGCCGGCGAGCTCTACGGCGTCGAACGGCTCGACGAGCTGCTCGCGGCGAACGCGGCGCGGCCGGCGCAGGAGATCGCCGACAGCGTCGTCACGACCTGTCGGGCGTTCGCCGGCGGCGAGCTCGACGACGACTGCGCGATCGTGATCATCAGGCGCACGTGAACCTGCGCCGGGCAGGCGGAGTGCCGCTCGTGATCGGGCACCGCGGCGCCGCCGCGGTCGCGCCCGAAAACACGCTTGCGTCTCTGCGGGCCGCCGTCGACGCCGGCGCGCAGCTCGTGGAGTTCGACGTCGGCCCCGATCTGCGGCTCGCGCATTCGCACGGCGAGCTTCCGCTGGAGCCGCTGACGCTCGACGGAGCGCTCGAATACCTGCGCGATCACGACCTCGGCGTGCACCTGGATGCCAAGCTCCCCGGCTACGAGGAGGCGCTGGTCGAGGCGCTGCGGCGCCACGGCGTCGAGCGGCGCGCCGTCGTCTCGACGGCGTGGGCCGGAAGCTCACGCCGCCTCGCCCGGATTGCGCCGACGTTGCCCCGCGCGATCGGCTACCCGCGCGATCGCTACGGCATCTCGCGCGTCCGCTGGCCGCGCGGCCTGACCGCGGCGGGCGCCGCGGCGCTCCGTCAGGCGATGCCCGTGCGCGTGCCGCTGTTGCTGCGCGTGGCCCGTGCCGACACGCTCTCTCTGCACCACACGCTTTGCTCGGGCGCCGCAATCCGCATCGCGCACGCCCTCGGAGCGCCCGTGCTCGGCTGGACGGCGAACGATCCGGGAACGGTCCGGCGGCTCGCGGCGCTGGGGGTCGACGCGATCGTCTCGGACGACCCGGGAATGGCCCTGGCTACACTTCTCGAGCCGTGAAGCGTCTTCTCGCAGTGGCGATGTTCGCGTTGGGGCTCGCGGTCGCCGGGGCGCTTTCGGGAACGGTGATCGCCGACGTCACCACCTCCACGTCGCAGACGACGACGGCCGGGACGACCCCGGCGCCACCGACGACGACCGCGGCCACGACGACGGAGACGGTGCCTTCGGCGGGCCCGACGATCCCGGCCGGCGTGCGCGTCGCCGGCGTCCGTGTCGGCGGCCTCACGCCGGCCGATGCGGTGACGGCAGTGCAGACGGCGTTCGCGAAGCCGCTCACGGTGGTGGTCGACCGCAGCCGCTTCGCGCTCGACCCGCGCACGCACGCCTCCGCCTACATCCGCACCGCCGTGGCGCGGGCGCGGATCGCCGAGGCGGGAACCAACGTGAAGCTGGTCGTCGCCGTCCGCGGCGCCCCCGTGCGTGCGTTCGTCGCCAGGTTGGTGAAGCGCTTCGCTCGCACGCCGGTCGAGGCGAAGCTCAGCTTCCTGGGCGCCCGTCCCGTCGTCGCCGCAGGCCACGACGGCCGCGTCCTCGACCACGAGGGTCTCACTCGGCGCCTGATCGCCGCGCTCCGCGCGAACACGCGCCTTCCCGTGCGCGTGCACACGCACACGATTCGGGCCGCGGTCACGGCGACCTCGTTCGGAGCGGTGATCGTGATCAACCGGTCGACGAACCGGCTGATGCTGTACGACGCCGGCAAGCTCGACCGGACCTTCTCCGTCGCCACCGGCCAGTCGGTGTATCCGACGCCGCAGGGGACCTTCCACATCATCGTCAAGTGGAAGAACCCGTGGTGGTACCCGCCGGTCAACGACAGTTGGGCGAAGGGCCTGCAGCCGGTTCCGCCCGGCCCGTCGAATCCGCTCGGCACGCGCTGGATGGGCATCTCGAGCCCCGGCGTCGGCATCCACGGCACGGACGAGCCGTCGTCGATCGGCTACAGCGCGTCGCACGGCTGCATCCGCATGCAGGTCCCCGACGCCGAATGGCTGTTCGACCACGTCAACGTCGGCACGACCGTCTTCATCCTCTGATGCGCGCCGTCCGCGCCGCCTCGGTCGCCGCCGTGCTCGCGCTGCTCGGCCTGCTCGTCTGGGATGTCGTGCACGGCTCGGGCGCCGGGATCGCGGCCAAGGTCGACAAGGGACAGACGGTGACCGCCCCGGCGCTCCGCTTGCCGACGTTCGGCGCGGGCGACCTGAGCCTCGCCTCCTACCGCGGCAAGGTCGTGGTCGTGAACTTCTGGGC
>JBOGZX010000443.1:0-1615 GCA_050697615.1 Gaiellaceae bacterium | reverse complement strand
CCGCAGCACCGGCGCGAGCAGCCGCGCCGCCAGCACCGCGGCCGCGAAGACGACCAGCGCGGGTACGAGCAGCAGGAACGTGCTCGTGCCGCCGCCGCCGGCGAGCTGCGACGCGCCGACCGCTCCGCGCGCCCAGCCGACGAGGATGACGGCGATTGCGCCGGCGGCGGTCGCGTCGAGCGGGGTGAGTGCCAGCCGGCCGACCTGAACGGCGGGCGCCCGGACGGCGAAGTACAGGAGCGTCCCGGCCGCACCGGCGACGCCGGCCGCCCCGAGCAGCCCGCCGGGGGAGAGCAGTGCGTGTCTGACCACGGCTCCGCCGGGCGATCCCGCGCGGTCTGCGATCGCCCAGGCGGCCGTGCCTCCCGCCGTCCAGCCGACGAGCGTCCCGAACGCAGCGAGCGTCGTGGACTCCGCGAACGTGAAGAGCTCGACCTGCCAGCGTCGCGCTCCGAACCACGTGAGGCGGCGGCGGCTTGCGGCGACGTCCCGCCGCATGGCACCGGCCGCGAGGATCGTGAACGCGAGCAGTAGCGCGCCGCCCTCGCCGCCGAGCAGCAGCAGACGCCGCGCGGCCGCTGTCGACGAGCCCGCGGCGGCAGCGAGCTGATCGGACGGCGCCGTCACCTGGAACTGGTCGGAGATCGCGTCGATCGCCCCGCTCAGCCTCTGCACCTTCGCGCGGAACGCGTCGACCGCCCACGGGTGCACGTCGCCGCGGCCGATCGGGACGAACCAACCGTACGAGCGGTAGAACGTCTGCAGCTCGGTCGTGGCCGAGAGGCCCGAGACGCCGTTTGCGATCACGACCGGCGACGGCTGCGGCGTGTGGTACCGGACCGCCCGCGCGATCTGCTCGGTCGGGGGCGCGGGCAGCACGAACGGCGCGAACGGCGCGTCCGGCTTCAGGACGGCTCGGCCGACCTCGATCAACCGCAGGTGCGGCGTCGACGGGATCGGCCCGGTGCCCTCGAGCCGCAGCACCTCGCAGTGCTCGGGCACGCAGCGCGCCGGCAGGCGGCCGGAGACGAGGCGCACCCACCGGCCGAGGTCGTCGGCGGCGCGCAGGTTGACGAGCCTGCCCTGGATCGACGCCTCCCGGAAGAGCATCGCCGCCGCCGGCTCTCGACCGGTCAGCGCGCGGACTCGGGGCCTGACGAGCCGGTCGAGCCGGACGAAGCTGTTCGCGGCCCCGCTCCAGGAGACTCCGATCTCGCGGTCGGCGGGGGCGAGCTGCGCCGTCGCCTGCTGCAGCGCGCGGTCCTGCATCACGAGCCGGCCGGCGACGACGGCGGAGAGCACCGCGGCCGCCGCGACCACGCCGACGGCGACGAGCGCGACGCGCTGCCCGCCGGCGCCGAGGCGAGCGACGACGAGTCGGAGCGGATAGGCGATCCGTCGCAACACCGGCAGAGAGACTCTACTGGTGTCGTATACTCGCCGCAACCGTGCCGCGCTACGACGTCCCGAAGGCCGCGCCCGAGCCGCTCCGCTGGGTGCAGCTCCTGATCAACAGCTGCGACGTGCACGGGGACGCGGAGTGGCTGGGCGAGTGGCTCGCCGAGCGCGGGCTCGGGCCCGACGACGCCGCGCGCGCGCGCGAGCTGCGCGAGGC
>JBOGZX010000442.1:0-11031 GCA_050697615.1 Gaiellaceae bacterium | reverse complement strand
CCGGGAACCCGGGCGGGAAGCGGCCTGGCGAGCCCAGACGGGCGCACCGCCCGCGCGAGCGCGGTGGATTCAGGCTGAGCCTGGGTCAGTCGTCGCGCAGAAAGGACGGCACGTCGAGCGAGTCACCGGGGTCGAAGTCGGGCGGGCGCCCGGCGATCGGCCCGCCCTCGGCGGTGGTCGCCCGCGCCCGGCGGCGCCGCTGCGCGCCGAAACCGGTGGCGATCACCGTGACGCGCACCTCGTCGCTCAGCTGGTCGTCGATCACGGCGCCGAAGATCACGTTGGCGTTCTGGTCGGCGGCGCCGGTGACGACCTCGGCCGCCTCGTTCACCTCGAACAGCCCGAGGTCGCTCGGGCCGCTGATGTTGAGCAGGATGCCGGTGGCGCCCTCGATCGACGACTCGAGCAGCGGCGAGCTGACGGCGGTGCGCGCAGCCTCGCTCGCACGGTTCTCGCCCTGCCCGACACCGATGCCCATCAATGCGGATCCGGCGTCGCGCATGATCGTGCGCACGTCGGCGAAGTCGAGGTTCACGATGCCGGGCACGGTGATCAGGTCGGTGATGCCCTGAACGCCCTGGCGGAGGATGTCGTCGGCCATCCGAAAGGCGTCGGAGAGCGGAGTCTTCTTCTCGACGACCTGCAGCAGGCGGTCGTTCTCGATCACGATCAGCGTGTCCACCTTCTCGGACAGCTCGTTGATCCCCTGCTCGGACTGCTGCGCCCGGCGGCGTCCTTCGAAGGAGAAGGGCCGGGTCACGACGCCCACGGTGAGCGCCTCGAGCTCGCGTGCGATCTCGGCCACGATCGGCGCGCCGCCGGTGCCGGTTCCCCCGCCCTCCCCGGCGGTGACGAAGATCATGTCGGCGCCCTTCAGCGCCTCCTTCAGCTCGTCGCGAGACTCGGTTGCGGCCTCGCGTCCGACGACCGGGTCGGCGCCCGCGCCGAGGCCGCGGGTCGCCTTCGCACCGATGTGGATCTTCACGTCGGCGTCGCACATCAGAAGCGCCTGCGCGTCGGTGTTGACGGCGACGAACTCGACACCCGTCACGCCCGCGTCGACCATGCGGTTGACGGCGTTCGTGCCGCCGCCGCCGACGCCGACGACCTTGATCACGGCGAGATAGTTACCGGAGCGTTCTCTCATTGTCTGTGGCCTGACCTCAAGCTCGAGTGCAGAGTGGGAGTGAGAAGGTGCCCGTTCACTTCGCAGAGTACGGGGGGTTTCCTGCCGTGTCAACGCGAAACTCTCGACTCTCTACCCACCTAACCCTCAAGCTCCACCTGCGACTTGAGAGTTCGAGAAGACGACGGGACGCTCCGGAACGCTGACATCGACATACCCCGCGCCGTCGGCGGCGGCGCCGGTGAGACGCAGGATCCGGCGTGCGATCGCGAGCTTGAGCCTGAGGTCGCCGGTATCGCCGAGGCGAAGCTCGAGCCCGCCGCCGAGGATCAGGGTGAGCGTGTGCGGCCCGGTCTCGACGGATGCGACACCGCCGGGAAGCGGCGCCTCGCGAAGCGGCGCGAGCGCGGTGGCGGCGGCTGCCTGCGCCTCCGGGAGCCGGCTCCCCACCTCCACGTGCACCCCTTTCGTCACCCATAGCCGCGGCAGACTCGAGAGACGCGGCCGCGGGAGCGCACGCAGCACGCGACCGGTCGCCGCCACCAGGTAGGCACGATTGCCCTGCCGGAGCACGAGCACGGCGCGCTCGGGGCGGATGACGACCCGGAGCGTGTGGGGAAACGCACGGTCGTACGAGAAGGAGCGGAGCGTGGAGATCGAGGAGAGCCGCCGCTCCAGCTCGGTCCCGTCGACGCGGAGCAGGCTCGTCCCCGTCTCGGCGCGCAGAGCGCTCCGCACGGCAGCGCGCACCTGCGGCGTGCCGCCGCGTACGTCGACGTCCTGTACCGCGAAGACCGAGGTGTCGCGGACCACGAAGTACCCGGAGAGCCCCAGCGCGAGCAACACGACGGAGAGGAGGATCGAGCGGCCCGAGGGTGCGATCCGCCCGAGATCCGGCACGCCGACGCGTGCAGGAAGGATCGCGGCGCGGACGGTCGTCCTCTTGCGAGCGGCCACGCATCGACCTTCGCCGCCTCCTCCTGTTTCCCTACACCTATCTCCCTACATGCCGGGCAGCTCGAG
The DNA here is from genome assembly GCA_050697615.1 of Gaiellaceae bacterium. Classification (GTDB taxonomy): domain Bacteria; phylum Actinomycetota; class Thermoleophilia; order Gaiellales; family Gaiellaceae; genus PALSA-600. Next base: position 8,882 of record JBOGZX010000442.1, on the reverse strand, counting down.
CGGTCCCAGGAACCGGACCTCGTGCTCGAGCACGACGCCGAAGCGCTCGTGGACGCGGCGCCTCGCCTCCCGCATCAGCGCGATGCAGTCCGACGACGTCGCACCGCCCGCGTTCTCGATGAAGTTCGCGTGCCGCGGCGAGATCAGCGCGCCCCCGATCGCATGACCCTTCAGCCCGCACTCCTCGATCATCCTGCCCGCGCCCGGACCGCCCGCGGGATTCTTGTAGACGCTTCCGAAGGTCCGCTTGTTCGTGGGCTGGGTCGCCTTGCGCTGCTCGAGCAGCTCGCGGGCACGGCCCTTGACCGCGTCCGGGGAGCTCGCGGAGAGACGGAACCTGGCCCGAGCGACCACCTGGCCCGGGCGAAGGCCGGAGTGCCGGTAGCTCAGCTCCAGCTCGGCCGCCGTGAGCGTGCTGGTGCCGGACGCGTCGACGACCAGCGCGTCGATCAGCACGTCGCGCCACTCGGTCCCGTACGCGCCTGCGTTCATCCGCACGCCGCCCCCCGCCGTCCCCGGGATCGCGGCTGCGAACTCGAAGCCGGCGAGACCGGCCGACCGCGCGCGATGCACGCACACGGCGTTCGGCGCGCCGCCGCCCGCGATCAGCATGTCGCCGTCCACCCGGGCCGAGGCGAAGGCACCGCCGAGTCGGATCGCAAGGCCGTCGAAGCCGCCGTCGTGCACGAGCAGGTTCGATCCGAGCCCGACCGCCTCGACCGCCAGTTCGCGCTCGGACGCCCAGGCGAGCACCCGCTGCAGCTCGTCGACCGACTCCGGGCGGGTGAACCAGCGGGCGGGCCCGCCCGTGCCGATCGTCGTGTGGCGCGAGAGCGGTACGTTCTCCTCCATCGGCGGCACGCTAGTCGCGGAACAGCGCGACCGCCCGGTCGACGTCACCCGCGCCGAGCACGATCGCGACGTCGCCCGGCCGCGAGCGCCGCCTCAACCGGGCCGCTCCCGCCTCGACGGTCGGGCTCCAGGCGGGCTGCCTGCCCACGTCGCTGAGGGCGTCGACCACGAGCTTGCCGGTGACTCCCGCGATCGGCTGCTCGCGGGCGCCGTAGACGTCGGTGACCGTGACGTCGTCGGCCTCGGCCAGGGCCGCGGCGAGCTCCGACGCGAGGTAGCGCGTCCGTGAGTAGAGGTGCGGCTGGAAGAGCACCCGGATCGTCGCCCCGGGGAAGCGCTCCCGGGCGGCCCGGATCGTCGCCGACACCTCGGTGGGATGGTGCCCGTAGTCGTCTACCACCGTCACGCCTCCGATCTCGTGCACCTCGAAGCGGCGGCCGGTGCCGCTGAAGCGCGCGAGCGGCGGCTTCGCCTCCGTACGCGGAACACCCGCAAGCTCGAGCGCCGCGAGCGCGGCGCCGGCGTTCTGGCGGTTGTGGCCTCCGGGTAGGTCGAGCTCGCCCTCGTACGGCTCGGCGTCGCGTACGACGTACGGCGCGCGGTCGAGCCAGCGGTCGAACTCCCGGGACAGCTCCGCCGCCGACGAGAACTGGGTGTGGTGGTCGAGCTCGACGTTCGTGACGACCGCGATCTCGGCCGGGAGGGAGAAGACCGTGCGGTCGGACTCGTCGCCCTCCACGACGAGCAGCCCCGATCCGAAGCCGGCATTCGAGCCGAGCTGGGGTACGGGTGCCCCGATCAGCCAGGCCGGGTCGCGCCCGGTCTCGTGCAGGACGAAGGCGATCATCGCCGCGGTCGTCCCCTTGCCGTGCGTGCCGGCGACGACGATCGACGGTTGCGCGGCGACCAGCTCCCGCAGGAACTCGGCGCGGCGACGTCCCGCGACCGCCGGATAGGCCGACGAGACGATCGCCTCCCAGCCGGCGGGCACGACGGGCTCGGGCGCGATCTCGACTCGCGCGTCCGAGAGCGGCTCCAGGTAGGCGGTACGGACGCGGTCCCAGCCTCCGACCTCGGCGCCGCGAGCGCGGGCGAGCTGCGCGTACGCGCTCAGGCCCGCGCCGCCGATCCCGACGAACCACAGCTTCCGCCCGGCCAGGGTCGCGTTCATCCGTCCGCCAGCGCGACGAGCTCGTCGGCGATCTCGTCGGCGGCGTCGGGGCGTGCGACCCGCTTCATCGCCTCCCCCATCCGGGCCAGCCGCTCCCCGTCGACGAGCAGCGTCTCGACGAGCTCCCGCGCGTGCCCGAGCTCTGCCTCGCGCACCATGATCGCGCCGCCGGCCTCGACGAAGTGCTGTGCGTTCGCGGCCTGGTGGTCGCCGGTCGCAAACGGGTACGGCACGAAGATCGCCGGGCGCGCTGCGGCCGCGACCTCCCACACGCTCGAGCCGGAGCGTGCGAGCACCAGATCGGCCGCGGAGAGCACGGCGCCGAAGCTCTGCGTCTCCGGCAGCACGCGGTAGTCCTCGCGCTCGACCCGCTGCCGCACGAGGTCGAAGTCGCGCCTGCCCGTGACGTGCACGATCGGCGGCCCGGCCGCACCCCAGGTGTCGGCCGCGAACTCGTTGAGCGCGCGCGCGCCGGCGAGCGCTCCGAAGACGCCGAGCGTCCGGCCGGCGGGCAGGCCGAGCAGCTCTCGCGCCTCGCGCTGCGGCATCGGCCGGGACCGCACCGGAATAGGCCGGCCGACGACGCGCACCCTGGCGCCGTAGCGCGTCTCGATCGGGTACGCGAGGAAGATCCGTCGGGCGAACGGAGCCGCGAGGCGGTTGGCGAGCCCGAAATGGGCGTCGGCCTCGGTCAACGCGGTCGGGAGGCGGAGCCTCGACGCCGCGAAGACCATCGGCCCGGCGACGAAGCCGCCGCCGCCGAGCACGACGTGCGGACGCCGCCGCTTCAGGATCCGGCGGCAGGCGAGCGGCGCGGCTCCCGCGAGCAGTGCGGCCCGGGCGAGCGCGATCGACGGGCGTCGCGGCAGCCCGCTGATCCGGAACGTGTCGAGCTCGTAGCCCGCCTCAGGAACCAGACGCGCTTCGACGCGATCCGGCGACCCGGCGAACGTCACGTGGACGCCGCGGCGGGTCAGCGCGTCGGCGACCGCGAGCGCGGGCAGCACGTGTCCCGCCGTTCCTCCGGCCGCGATCAGGCACCGCAGCTGCCGCTCGGTTTCCACGCTGAGCGATGTTAAGGAGGATTCCCACCCCGGCGAGCATCACCACGAGGCTCGAGCCGCCGTAGGAGAGGAACGGCAGCGGGATGCCGGTGAGCGGCGCGATGCCCATCACCGCCGCGATGTTGACGGCGGCCTGCGCCGCGACCAGCACTGTCAGGCCCGCCGCGAGGCGCTTTCCGAACGGATCCTTGCAACGCAGCGCGATATTGAAGCCGGCGTAGGCGAAGGTGGCGTACGCGGCGATCACGGCGGTCACGCCGAGGAGCCCGAGCTCCTCGCCGATCACCGCCAGCATCATGTCGGTGTGCGCCTCGGGCAGGTAGAAGATCTTGCCGACGCTCTGGCCGAGCCCCACCCCGAACGTGCCTCCCGAGCCCATCGAGATCATCGCCTGCACGAGCTGGAAGCCGCTTCCCTGTGCGTCGTGCCACGGGTGCAGAAAGGCGAAGAAGCGCGCGCGGCTGTACGGCTCGAACCAGATCGCAACCGTGCCCAACGCCGCGGCAATGCCGATCGCCGCACCGAGCACGCGCGCCGGCGTGCCGCAGACGACGAGCATCCCGGTGAGCATCAGCATCAGCGTGATCGACGTTCCCATGTCGGGCTCCAGCATCAGGAGGACGCAGAACACGGCCGCGAGCGCCCCCACCGGACGCCAGAGCTCACGCAGGTCGCGCGGCGCCGGCCGTCTCGCGAGGTAGGCGGCTGCCCAGATCGCAAGGGAGAGCTTCGCGAGCTCGGACGGCTGGAACACGGCCGGGCCGAGCGAGACCCAGCGCCGCGCGCCGTTGATCGCCGGCCCGATCACGAGCACGATCGCCAGCAGGCCGAGCGACCCGAGCACGAGCATCGGCGACAGCAGACGGAGGCGCCGGTAATCCCAGCGCTGCGCGACCATCATCAGCACGATCCCGATCGCGGCGTAGATCGCCTGCCGCTTCAGGTAGTAGCTCGGATCGTTGCCGCCGATCGTCGCAGCCGCGGAGGTCGCGCTGTAGACCATCACGAGCCCGAACGCGACCAGCGCCAGCGTGACCAGGATCAGCAGCCTGGAATCGAGCTCTCCCCGCTTCATCTCCTGCCGCATTCGCGGGGAACCCGCGAAGTCCTAGTGCGGGCGCGGCGAGAGCTCGGCGACGAGGCGACGGAACGTCTCGCCGCGCTGCTCGAAGCTCTCGAACTGGTCGTAGCTCGCGCAGGCCGGGCTGAGCAGGACGACGTCGCCGGGAGCGGCAAGTGCGGCGGCATGCGCGACCGCCGTCGCGAGGTCGCCGTCGCGCTCGACAGGCCGACCCGCGAACGCCACGGCGAGCCGCTCGGCCTCCTCGCCGATCAGATGCACGGAGCGCACGTTCGGGCCCGCGGCGGCGGCGAGCGGCGCGAACTCCTCGCCCTTCCGCGAGCCACCGAGGATCACGTGCAGCGGCTCTGCGGCATACGTCTCGAGCGCGCGCAGCGCGGCCGCGACGTTCGTCGCCTTGGAGTCGTCGACGTAGCGGACGCCGTCTCGCTCGCCGACCGGCTCGAGCCGGTGCGGAACACCCGGGAACGACCGCAGGCCCGCGGCGATCGCGTCGTCGTCGATGCCGGCGGCGCGGGCGGCCGTTGTCGCCGCAGCCGCGTTCTCACGGTTGTGACGGCCCGGGATGTGCGGCTCCGCCGGCAGCGGGTCGTCGGCCGCAAACTCGATCCCGTCGATTCCGAAGCCGCGCGGCACGACCTTCGCCTTCGCGCGCTCGAAGATGCGCAGCTTCGCCTCGCGGTAGGCCTCGAAGCTGCCGTGCCGGTCGAGGTGGTCGGGCTCGAGGTTGATCAGGACCGCGACGTCGCAGGCGAGCTCGTGCACGTCCTCGAGCTGGAAGCTCGACACCTCGCACACCACCCAGGTCGCCTCGCGCACCGAGGTGAGCGGGCGGCCGATGTTCCCCGCCACCACGACGTCGCGGCCTGCCGCGCGGAAGATCTCGCCGAGCAGCTCGCTCGTCGTCGACTTTCCGTTCGTCCCGGTGACGCCGACGAAACGGGCGCCCGGCAGCAGCCGGTACCCGAGCTCGCGCTCGGACCAGACCGGAATGCCGCGGTCGCGCGCCGCGCGAAGCAGCGGCCGTTCGCCGGGAACGCCCGGATTCTTCACGACGAGCCCGACCCCGTCGAGCAGCCCGAGATCGTCCTCGTTCGCGAGCGTGCGGTCGACCACCACCACCTCGTCGCCGCGCTCCGTGAGGCGCTCCGCCGCCGAGCGGCCCGACCGCGCCAGGCCGTAGACCAGCACCCTCAATGCGGCTTGATCTCCGGGTAGTACTTGTAGAACAGCGCGAAGCCGGCGGCGCAGAAGATCGCCGTGACGATCCAGAACCGCACCATGATCTTCGTCTCCGACCACGCCTTCATCTCGAAGTGGTGGTGCAGGGGGGCGATCAGGAAGATACGTCTCCCCCACCATTTGAACGAGAGCACCTGCAGCATCACCGAGAGCGCCTCGATCACGAAGATGCCGCCGACGAACAGGAGCAGCAGCTCGACCTTGAGCATGATCGCCATCGCCGCGAGCGCGCCGCCCATCGCCATCGCCCCCGTGTCGCCCATGAACACCTCCGCGGGAAACGCGTTGAACCAGAGGAAGCCGATCGCGGCGCCGATCAGCGCCGCCCCGATGAACGCCGCATCGAGCCGGCTCTCGATCCGGCCGTGCCGGGCCGTCCCGGAACGGATGTAGATCGTCACCGCCATCGCCGTGAACGTCGAGAGCGCGATGATCGTGGTGCCGGCCGCGAGCCCGTCGAGCCCGTCGGCGAGGTTCACGCCGTTCGTGGTGCCCGCGATGATCAGGAACAGCAGCACGTACCAGAACGGCCCCAGGGGCACCGACCAGTCGCCGATCGGCACGAAGACGTTGTGGTCGAGCCGCTGGTGGTGCGCCGCGATCCCGACCGCCACCGTGATCAGCGCGAGCAACAGCATCTTCCAGCGGCCCGACAGCCCCAGCGACCGCCGGTGGCGCTGCTTGATCGAGTCGTCGATGAAGCCGACCCCACCGCAGGCGAGCGCCGTGCCGAAGACGGTGAGCCCCCGCGAGGTGTAGTCGCTGAGCGGCAGGAAGGCGATCGTCGCCGCCGCGATGATCAGCAGGCCGCCCATCGTCGGCGTTCCCTGCTTGGCCAGATGGTGCTCCGGCCCCTCCTCGCGAATCTGCTGCCCGAACTCGTTTCGGCGCAGGAACGCGATGAACGGCGGCCCGCCCAGGATCGCGATGATCATGGCGACGAGAGCTGCGACGAGGACACGGGCCATCAGTGGCCCCAGTTCTCCGCGACGGCTTCGAGTCCCACCGACCGGGAGCCCTTCACCAGCACGACGTCGCCCGGCTGGAGCACGTCGCTCAGCGCCGCGATCGCCTCGGCGGGCGAGGCGACCCAGGTGCCGCCGTACGGTCGGGCGAGCTCGCCCACCGCGATCACGTCGACGACGCCGAGCTCGCCGAGGTACGAGGCCACCTCGGCGTGATAGCGGGAAGTCTCGGGCCCGAGCTCGGCCATGCCGCCGAGGACGGCAACGACCCGCCGCCCGGCCGCAACCCGGACAGCGTGGTCGAGCGTGGCGCGCATCGACACCGGGTTCGCGTTCCAGCAGTCGGCGATCAGTACTCCTCCGGCGGCGAGCGGCAGCTCCTCCCCGTGCCAGCGCGAGAGCTCGATCTTCGCGGCCCCCTCGCCGACCCGGTCGAGCGGAAGCCCGAGCGCCGCGTAGGCATGCAGCGCGGCCAGCGCGTTGACGGCGTTGTGCTCCATCGCCAGGTCGAGCTGCAGCGGAAGCTCTTCACCCTCGAAGCGAAACACCGCGCGCCCGCCTGCGAACGAGAGCACGTCGTCCGGCGAGAACGGGCGCACCGGCAGTCCCGCGGGCACGAACGGCGCGAGCAGCGGCTCGTCGGGCAGCACCGCCTCCTCGACGTAGGACAGCAGCTCTGCCTTCGCCTCGGCGATCGCCTCGAGCGAGCCGAGCAGCCCCAGGTGCACCGGCCCGATGTTGGTGATCACTCCGATCTGCGGGCGCGCGAACGACGCGAGCGCCGCCAGCTGCCCCCGGCCGCGCATCGCCAGCTCGAGCACGCAGATCTCGGTGTCGGCCTCGACGCGGCACAACGTCAGCGGCACGCCCAGCTCCGCGTTGTAGCTCCCCTCCGCGGCGACCGTCCGGGCGTGCGGGCTGCAGAACGCGGCCAGGATGTCCTTCGTCGTCGTCTTGCCGTACGAGCCGGTGATCCCGACGAAGCGCGCCTCGCTGCGCTCGCGCACCGCGCCGCCGATGTGGGCGAGCGCCGCATGGGCGTCGTGCGGAACGAGGACCGCCGCGGCGCCGCGCGCGAGCGCGTGGTTGACGAAGTCGACGCCGCCGCGGACTGCGACGAAGAGATCGCCCTCGGCGACGCGCCGCGAGTCGATCGTCACGCCGGTCAGCTCGTCGTAGCCGGGGCGCCGGATCAGCCGGCCGAGGCCCTCGACGAGTTTCACCGGGAGCGGGATCATCGGGTGGTCACGCGCCGGAGCGCCTCGCGGGCCACGAGCCGGTCGTCGAAGGGAACCCGCCGGCCGTCGAGCTCCATCTCGGTGTCGGCTCCCTTGCCGGCGATCACGACCACGTCTCCTTCACGCGCGTCGGCGATCGCGGCCTCGATCGCCGCCCGGCGGTCGAGGACGATCTCGAGCCGGCCGCCCGAGACCTCGTCGGCGATCGCAGCCGGGTCCTCCGAGCGCGGGTTGTCCGTCGTCACGATCGCGCGGTCCGCGAGCTCGGCCGCCCGCCCCATCAGCGGACGCTTCTCGCGGTCGCGGTCACCGCCCGCGCCGAAGACGACGGTCAGCCGCGTCCCGAGCTCGCGGGCGGCGCGGAGGACGTTGTCGAGCGAGTCGGGGGTGTGGGCATAGTCGACGATCACTGCGAACGGCTGGCCCGCGTCGACGCTCTCGAACCGGCCCGGGACGCCGTCGAGCGCCTCGACACCCGCCGCGATCGCATTCTCGGAGACGCCGAGCTCGCGCGCGGCCCAGACCGCCCCGAGCGCGTTCGCGCGGTTGAACGCCCCGCGCAGCCTCAGGTCGATTCCCGGAAGGTCGTCGGTGGGTGTGAAGGCGCGCACGCCCGACAGCCCGTCCGCCAGCCGCCTGCCCCACTCGTCGCCGACGTTGACGACGGCGCGGTCGGCCTGCGCGAAGAGCGCCCGCTTGGCCGCGAAGTACTCCTCCATCGTCCCGTGGAAATCGAGGTGGTCGCGTGTCAGGTTCGTGAAGACCAGCACGGCGAAGCGCGTGCCCGCGAGTCGGCCCTTCGACGACGCGATCGACGTCGCCTCCATCGCGCACGTGCGGTCGCCCGCCTGGAGCATCTCCCGGAAGAGGCGCTGCAGGTCGATCGACTCGGGCGTGTTCAGGCCCGTGGGCCGTTTCTCGCCGCCGATCCGCCGCTCGATGTTCGTCAGCAGCGCCGGCCGCCGGCCGGCCGCAGACAGGATCGAGTGGAGCAGGAACGCCGTCGTCGTCTTGCCGTTCGTCCCCGTCACCGCCGCGACGTCGAGCTCACGCGAGGGATCGCCGAAGAAGCGGACCGCAGCCGGTCCCATCGCGGCGCGCACGTCGGGCACGACGACCTGCGGCACGGCGACGTCGAGCCGGTGGTCGACGACGAGGGCCGCCGCGCCGGCGGCGACGGCGTCGCCGGCGAGGTCGTGCCCGTCGGCGTTCGCGCCGTGGACGCAGAAGAACAGCGAGCCGGGAACGACCGTGCGCGCGTCGTATGCG
>JBOGZX010000441.1:0-13337 GCA_050697615.1 Gaiellaceae bacterium | reverse complement strand
GGCGGCGGCCGCCGCGGCCTGCGCGTGCGGCGACCCCGCGGTGGCCACGGCCGGCACGAGCAGCGCGCCGGCGAGGGCGACGGCTGCCGGCAGCGATGCGAAGCGGCCGAGCGCTCTCACTGGCTGTCCAGGTAGGCGGCGATGTCCCTGGCCTGCGCCTTCGTCACGCCGAGGTCGGGCATGATCGTCCCGGGGACGATCTGCTGCGGATGCTGGATCCACTGCTCGAGCGCGTGCGTCGTGTTCGGCAGCTTCCCCGCGATCGACTGGCGATCGGAGAAGTTCGTCAGCGGCGGCCCGACATGGCCGTCGGCGGTCGCGATGCCGCCGATCATGTGACAGCTGCCGCAGCCGTAGTACTCGATCGCCGCGCGCCCCCGGCTCGCGCTCGCGTGCGCGATCGTCGGGTGGGTGGTGCCGCTCCCGCAGCCTGCGACCACCGCGACGAGCACGGCTGCGACGGGCGCGGTGCCTGCGTGCGCTCTCATGACTGGCGGCAGAGCACGTCGTAGATGGACGCGAACCCGTCGAGCAGCATGATCATCAGGAAGAGGGCGTTCGCGAGGAGCGCGGAGATCGCGAAGAAGCGGATCCGGCTCGGCGGCGGCGGGTCCTCGGCATAGCGCGTACCCCGGGTCGCGAGGACGACGAAGATCGCCGCCGCCTCGGCGATCAGCACGCACAGCCCGGCCGCGCCCAGGAGCGCGCCTTGCCAGACGTCGTTGCCGATCTCGAAGCTGGCACCGCCGGCGTAGCACTCGGCCTGGCTGATGCCCCAGCCGATGACGTGCTGTGCGCCCCAGGCGCCCGCGCCGAGGAACAGCCCGAGCCACTGGATCGCGCCCAGCCGGCGCATCGTCGTCCGCGACATCGCTGTCGGCGACATCGTCATACGGTGGCCGACAGGAGGGTGCCGATGACGAAGAACGTGATCAGGTTGACGGCGTGCCAGTAGAAGGCGACCCCCTGGATCGCGTTCAGCCGGTAGGTGGTCAGCCCCCGGCTCAGCTTCAGAAGGAGGAAGACGTTGAAGACGATCCCCACGAAGACGTGTGCGTGGTCGGCGCCGAGCAGCGTGTAGTAGATCGAGCTGTAGGCGTTGCGGGTGACGTCGAACTGGTGCAACTGCGTGCGGAAGTCGTCGATCTCGTAGGCGAAGTAGCCGCACTGCACGACCAGCGCCGTGACGATGAAGAGCCGCGCCGCCGCGAGTCGGCCGGCCTTCGCTGCGAACGCCGCCAGTTGCATCGGCACACTCGTCACGGCGAGGCAGCTGACGAGGATCAGCGGGACGAGGACCTTCGGCTCCGGGATCCCGTGGGGAGGCCACACCGGCGTGTTGAAGCGCAGGTAGTAGTAGGTGCCGATCAGGCAGCCGAAGAGGGTGGCCTCGCTCGCGATGAACGCCGCCCAGCCCCACCAGGCGGCCGGAGGCCCGTAGCGCTGCGCGACGACCCGTGTGACGGCGGTCGGGCCGACCGCCTGCGTCGTGCGCGGCACCCGGCCGAGCGGCCTCTCGCCGTCGACGAAGTCGCCGGGAACGTACTGCCCGCTCACTGCGGCCTCCGCTCCGGCGCCGGCAAAGCCGGCACCTCCGCTCCCTGAGAGTCTCCGGCGAGCCTACGACTCATGTGGCTCCTTCCAGTGCCAGCCGAACAGCGTCGCCACGGCGAGGATGCCCATGATTCCGGCGACACCGAACTTGCCGATCACGAGCATCGTGAAGACGAGCGTCAGCGCGAGCGCCAGCAGGATCGGCCACGGCGAGGAGTGCGGCATCTGGACGATCTCGGCAAGCCGGCCGTCGGCCGGGGTCACCGCAACCGCCTCGTGGCCCTGGTCGAGCACCATCACCCCCTGCTCCAGGTTGAGCCGGTCGATCTCGCGGTCGGGCCGGTCCCAGTTCGGGTACACGGTCGTGACCCTCGGGATGACGGCGAAGTTGTACGGCGGTGGAGGCGAGGTCGTCGCCCACTCGAGCGTCGGCCCGCGCCACGGGTCGGGCCCCGACGGGCCGCAACGGAAGAAGCTGACGACGAGGTTGCCGAGCAGCAGCAGGATGCCGGCGAGCGTGACGAAGCCGCCGACCGTCTCAGCCAGGTTGTACGCCGACCAGCCGAGGCCGCTCGGGTAGGTGTACTGCCGCCGCGGCATCCCGAGCAGACCGACGATGTGCATCGGGAAGAAGAGCAGGTTGGTGCCGACGAAGAGCACCCAGAAGCTGATCTGCCCCATTCGCTCGAAGTCGAGCTTCCCCGTCACCTTCGGGAACCAGAAGTACATGCCGCCGAAGATCGGGAAGACGGCCGCGCCGAAGATGATGTAGTGGAAGTGGGCGAGGACGAAGTACGTGTCCGTCGTCTGTTGGTCGAACGGGACGGCCATGAACATCATCCCGCTGAGGCCGCCCATCACGAACATGAAGATGAAGCCGCCGATGAAGAGCAGCGGCGTCTTGAAGCTCGCGATGCCGGTGATCAGCGACATCAGCCAGGCGAACACCTGGATCGTCGACGGGATCACGACCATTGCCGTCGCGCCGGCGAAGAAGACGACCGACACGGTCGGCAGCCCGGTCGCGAACATGTGGTGGCCCCACACGCCGAAGCCGATGAAGACGACGAGCAGCTCGGCGATCGCGACCAGCGGGAACGCGACCAGGCGGCGGCGGGTGTAGGTCGGGATGATCGACGTCGCGATTCCGAACGCAGGCACGACGAGGATGTAGACCTCGGGGTGCCCGAAGATCCAGAACAGGTTCTGCCAGAGCAGCGCGCGGCCGCCGTGGCCGACGTCGTAGAAGTGCGTGCCCACGTTGCGGTCGAGGTAGAGGAAGATCAGCGCCGCGGAGAGCGCGGGGAGCGCGAACAGCAAGCCGAGCGAGGCCGAGAGCATCGCGTAGCAGAAGAGCGGGATGCGGTTCCACGACATGCCGGGCGCCCGCGACTTCAAGATCGTGACGATGAACTGCGCCGCCGTCAGGGCGGACGAGATGCCGACGAAGATGAGGCCGAGCGCATAGAAGTCGATGTTCCGGCCCGGGTCGTAGACGCGGCTTGCGAGCGGCACGTAGTCGAACCAGCCGGCGTTCGGGGCCATGCCCATGAACAGGCTGATGTAGATGAAGATCCCGGACGCGACGAAGATCCAGTAGCTGAGCGCGTTCATGCGCGGGAACGCCATGTCGCGCGCCCCGATCATGAGCGGGAGCAGGTAGTTCCCGAAGGCCCCCGTCGTCATCGGGATGATGAAGAAGAAGATCATCGTCGTGCCGTGCATCGTGAACAGCTCGTCGTAGGTGCTCGGCGAGACGAGGTGGCTGTTCGGCTGGGCGAGCTGTGTGCGGATGATCAGCGCCTCGATGCCGCCTGCGCCGAAGAAGACGAGCGTCGTCCAGAAGTAGAGGAGTCCGATCCGCTTGTGGTCCGTGGTGGTCAGCCAGCCGAGGATCCCCGGCCGTTCCTCCCACATGCGGTCGAGGCGGTCGATCCGCGCGGCGGCGGCGGGCGTGGGCGTCGTCACGACGGTCATCGACGGCGGTCCTCCATCTACTTCAGCTCCTCGAGGTAGGCGAGCAGCGCCTGCAGCTGCGGGCCGTTGACGTTGATGTCCGGCATCTGGTTCCCCGGCTTGATGTGCTGCGAGTCCATGATCCAGCCGCCCAGGTACCCCTTACGGTTCGGGATCGTCAGCGCCGCGATCGTCGTGCGGGTCTGCAGATGGGTCAGGTTCGGCCCGGTGTAGCCGTGCGCGGACGTGCCGTCGATCGTGTGGCACGCCGAGCAGCCGCCGACGCCGGTGAAGACCTTCTCGCCCTGCACCGCGAGCGCGCCGGTGGGCTTGCGGGCCGGCTTCTCCTGGTTCGCGAGCCACGCGTGGAACCTGGCCGGTGGGTCGGCGAACACGTAGAAGGCCATGTGCGCGTGCTGGAGTCCGCAGAACTCGAGGCACTGGCCGCGGTAGCGGCCGGGGGCCTTCGCGTCGAGCACGATCGCGTTGCGCTGGCCCGGGATCGCGTCGATCGTGCGGTTGAGTCGAGGCACCCAGAAGCTGTGGATCACGTCGGCGGTCGTCACGTTCACGCGCACCGGGGTGTTGGCCGGGATGTGGATCTCGTTGGCCGTCACGACCGAGGTGCCGGGGTACCGCACCTCCCACCACCACTGATGGCCGATCACGTCGATCGTTCGCACGGTGGCGTTCGCCGCGGGCGCCTGCGTCGTCTGGATGACGAAGATGTTGGCGATTACGAAGAGCAGCGCCATCAGGGCGATCGGCGTGATCACGCCGAGGATGACGACCACGTACCACCCGAGCCTCTCGTTCGGCTTGCCGACGTCGAGCGGGATCTCGCCGCCGAGGGCGCGCCGCTGGCGGTGACCGCGGCGCCACGCGAGCACGAGCAGCGCGACGACGAGCGAGATCCCGATCCAGGAGCCGCCCATCGTCCACCAGAAGATGTTGGCGATGTCGGTCGACTGGTGGCTCTCCGGGGCGAGCGCGTTCTGGGCGTTGTCGCACCCGCTCAGCAGCACGGCGATCGGCAGGAGCGCGAGCAGGGCGCCGGCGCGCCGCCTCGCCCTGACGTGCCGGGACCACGCGAGCGCGATCCGCGCGGCGACAGCCACGGCTACGCCGCGCGCCCCCCGCAACATCGAATCCCGACGGGTCATCTCCCGTCAGCGGGGATACCCCTGGCGGCGCGGCAGAAACGCGAACGCTACGTCAGTCGAATCCGATCCGTGAGCGCGCCGAGATCGATCGCGAAGTCGTCGGTGGTGTTGACGAGGACGAGGTCGCCCGCGAGCGCGAGCGGCTCCCACTCTCCTGCGGCCGCACGCGCGGCGATCTCGGCGGCGGCCTCGCGGTCGTAATGCACGGGATGCCGGTGGGAGTCGCGTGTGAGCAGCCGCTCGCGCAGGACCTCCGGGGCGGCGGTGACGTGCACCTGCACGACGCGGGCGGGCGGCAGCGCGTCGAGGACGTGCGTGCGGGCGCTGAAGTTGCCCTCCACGATCGTGGAGACGCCCGCCCGGAGCAGCTCGCGCACGACCAGGCCCAGCACCTCGAAGACGCCCGCGCCGAGGCGCTGCGAGTCCGGTCGCTCGCGGGTCCCGAGCGCCTCCCCGAGCACCTCCTTCAGCGTGTCCTTCGCGAGCAGTGGAAACCCGAGCTTCGCAGCGAGCTCGCCCGCGATCCACGTCTTGCCCGCGGCCGGCGGTCCGCCGACGACGACGAGCGTGGGCAGTGCAGCTCCGGGCATGCGGTCAACCATCGAGCCTCCGGAGGAGCAGGGCGGCGAGCAGCACGGGGAGCCCGACGACGGGCCACATGGCGGCGTAGCCGTGCGTGGAGGCGAAGAGCTGGTGCGACGCGCCGACGGCCGCTCCGACCGCGACGGGGCCCAGGACGACCCCGACGCCGCGGGAGAAGTCCTGCAGGCCGGCGGCCGCGCCCTCGCTGCCGTCGGGGGCGAGCGTGAACGCGAGCGCCTGCGGCAGGGTGAGCACGGTCGCACCGGCGAGCGCGACGACGGGCAGACCCACGAGGAGCGGCGTCAGCGTGTGCGCGGCCGTGCCCGCGACCAGCCCGGCCCCGTAGACGAGGCTCGCGACCCGCAGGACGCGGACGAGCCCGTAGCGGCTGGCGAGCCACGAGGCGAGCGGCGCGCCGACGACGTAGGCGACTGCGACGACCGCGATCACGGCCGACCCGATCGCCGGCGACCTGCCGAGCCCCCGCACGACGTAGAGGATGATGAAGCTCTTCATCCCGGCGAAGCTGAGCTCCCACAGGCCGTTGACGGCGGCAAAGGTCCGCATGCGCCCGTTCCGGAGCACCAGGTCTCGCAACCCGCCCGACTGCTCCGGCGGCTCCTTCGGGTCGCGGCGCTGGAGCCGCAGCACGGGGTAGAGCGCCGTCGTGGTCAGCGCGAGCACGCCCGCGGCGATCAGGAACGGCAGCAGCCGCGAGACGCCGAGCAGCAGCCCGCCCGCGAGCAGGGCGATCCCGAGTCCGGCGCCGCGGGCGATCGCCTGCCCCGCCTGCGCGCCGGCGTAGAGCGCGCGGGGGAGGAGGTCGGGGTAGAGCGCGCGGTAGGGCGGGTAGTAGAGGTAGTAGCCGACGAAGAAGGCGAGCACGGCCGCCCCCGCGACGCCGACGGTCTCGCTCACGGGCAGCAGGACGAGGCCGCCGAGCGCGAACGGGATGCCGAGCAGGACGAACGGCGCCCGCCGCCCCAGCCGCGAGTCGGGGAGGCGGTCCGACACGGCCCCGGCGACCAGCGGGATCGCGAGCGCGAAAGCGCCCTCGCCGCCGATCAGGGCGCCGACGGCTGTCGGCGAGTGCGCGAGCCGGATCAACACGACCGGGCCGTACGTCGTGATCACGCTGATCGCGAACGCAAGGCCGAAGGTCGGCAGTCCGAGCACGAGCAGCAGCGGCCGGATCTCGCGAAGTGGGGTGTCCTCGCCCGGGAGCTGCAGCCGGAGAGGCCCGGCGCCGTCCCGGTGCGAGAGGCGCTCGACGAGCGGAGCGACGATTCGCGACGTGCGGGGCCTCGCCACCCCGCTCAGGCCGCCCGCGCGGAGGCGGCGGCGGTCGCAACGTCCCTGGGATAGGTGCGGAGCGCCCGGTACAGCAGCACGGCGCTCGCCGCGAGCGGAACGAGCATGACGGCGAACGCCCACTGCAACCCGGAGCGTCCGCCTCCGAAGACGTGGTCGGAGACGGCGCCGAAGAGCAGCGGGGCCAGCGCCTGCGCGACCGTGCGCAGGAACGTGCGGACGCCCTCGGCGCGGCCGCGCAGCAGCGGCACCATGATGTCGAGCCGCGCCGCGTCGAGCGGCGGGTTCTGGGCGGACAGGAAGAGCGCCGCGAAGATCAGGTACGGCACCGCCGTGAGTGCGCTGCGCACGAAGATCGGCGGGACGAAGAGAGCGGTCGTGGCCGTCGCGGCGATCGCACTGACGAGGACCCGGCCGTTGAGGTAGCCGCGCCGCAGCAGGAAGTCTCCGGCCGCGCCTCCGGCGAGCACGCCGACGACGGCACCGACGCCTACCACGAGCAGCAGGATGCTCGCGAGCGCCTGGTTGATGCCGTACTGGCGGGTGGTGAACTCGATGCCGAACGTCTGCACGCCGGCGAGGAAGTAGTAGGCGCAGGCGCTCGCGAGGATCAGGACGACGTTCGTGCGGATCCGGAGGATGTACCTCGTCGCGTCGAGCAGGTTGAGCCGGCGTGGGTCGCCCTCCAGCACGAGGTCGGGGTCGGGCTCGAGACCCCGACCGCGGGCGAGGCGTTGGGCCTCCGTCTCCTCCGGCTCGGGCTCGTCCCCAACAGAGGCCGAGGCGCCGGGCTGCACGAGCGCGTCCGCGCCGCCGCGGGCGGGCTCGGGGAGCTTGAAGATCAGCCCGGCGAGTACGAGCGCCGGCAGCGCGAGCACGACGAACGCGGCGCGCCAGGACAGGGCGGCGATGTCGCCGGTGACGGCGAAGCCGACGCCCGCGCCGACGAGCTCCCCGGCCAGGATGTAGCCGTAGATGCGCCCGCGCTCGGAGGGGGAGAAGTAGTCGCCGACGAGCGAGGCGACGAGCGGGCCGGCTGCCGCGGTAACGCCGCCGAGGAACAGGCGCGCGATCAGGAGGTCGCCGAAGCTCGAGACGGTGGCGCTCCAGATCATCGCGACTCCCCAGAGCAGGATTGCGGCGCCGAGCGTCCGGGTGCGGCGCACCCGGTCGGCGAGAACGCCGAAGGGGAGGCTCGCCGCCGCCGCGACGAGCGACGTGACCGAGACGAGCAGGCCGATGTCGGTGTTGCTGATGCCGAGGTCGTGTCGCAGGGCCCGCGCCGACGCACCGACCGTGGAGGCGTCGGCGCTCGAGAGCGCCAGCACGGACGCGAGCAGCAGGATCACCCGCGTCCGCTCCTCGCCGCCGAGGGCGTGCGTGACTCCGCGCGTAAGCGCCCGCGCCAGAACCGCCGCCGGCCGCCGCTTCCCGTTCGACACGTCCGCCATCCACGCGGAACACTGCCCGACCGCGGAGCTCCCGACGCGTCGCGCCGGGCCCGGCAGGGGCGCGAGGCCCGAGGGAACGCTCCGCGGAGATGGTTAGCGACGCGCGGCGTGCGGTACGACCCCGCGCGATGCGGTCGAGAAGGCCGCCGAGCTTCGGATGCCCGACACCCCCACCTCCTTCATGCCGCCGCGAGTCCTGCGCGAGTACGCGCTGCTCGCCGACGGAGAGCGCGGCATCCTCGTGGGCCCGCGCGGCGACTTCGTCTGGATGTGCTTCCCCGGCTGGGCCGACGACGGTCTCTTCTCGACGCTGATCGGCGGCGGCGGCGTGTACGCCGTCACACCGACGGCCCCGTTCGTCTGGGGCGGCTACTACGAGCCGGGAAGCCTGATCTGGCGCAACCGCTGGGTGACGGTCGACAACACGATCGTCGAGTGCCGCGAGGCGCTGGCGCTGCCGGCGAAGACCGGCAGGGCGGTGATCCTGCGCCGGCTGATCGCGCAGGAGGCGGCCCGGGTCGAGGTGCTGCTGAACCCGCGCGGCGCCTTCGGGGAGGGGCCGGTGCGGAACCTCAGGCAGCACGACTCCGGGCGGTGGACCGGCGACGTCGGCGAGATCCACCTGTGCTGGACGGGCGGTGAGCATGCGGTCCCGGCGAGTGACGGTCACCGCGGCAAGCAGCTGCGCTTCGAGCTCGACCTCGAGCCGGGCACGCAACACGACCTCGTACTCGTCCTCTCACTCGACAGGGACGACGTCGAGCCGCCGGAGCCGGGCTCGGCGTGGTCGGGCACGGAGGCGGCGTGGCGCGAGCGTGTGCCCGGGCTCGAGCAGACGGTCGCACCGAGGGACGCCCGTCACGCCTATGCCGTTCTCTCGGGGCTCACGAGCCTGGGCGGCGGCATGGTTGCGGCGGCGACGATGTCGCTACCCGAGCGCGCGCGGCGTGGGCGCAACTTCGACTACCGCTATGTCTGGATCCGTGACCAGTGCTACGCCGCCCAGGCGGTCGCGAAGGCGGGGCCGCACGGGTTGCTCGACGACGCCGTCCGGTTCGTCCGCGACCGCCTGCTCGAGCACGGCGCGAAGCTGACCCCTGCGTATACGACCGCCGGCGGCCGCGTGCCCGACCAGCGCAATCTCGACCTGCCGGGCTACCCCGGCGGGACAGACGTCGTGGGCAATCACGTCAACGAGCAGTTCCAGCTCGACGCCTTCGGCGAGGCGCTCCTGCTCTTCGCCGCCGCCGCCGGCCACGACCAGCTCGAGGCCGAGGGCTGGCGCGCCGTCGAGCTCGCCGTGGCGGCGATCGAGGCGCGCTGGCGCGAGCCCGATGCCGGGATCTGGGAGATCGATCCGGAGGACTGGACGCACAGCCGCCTGATCTGCGCCGCCGGCCTGCGAGCCGCGGCCGTCTGCGGCCCGGGTGGTGAGCAGGCGGCCCGCTGGCTCGCGCTGGCGGACGCGATCACCGCCCACACCTCGGCGCACGCCCTGCATCCGTCGGGCCGCTGGCAGCGATCGTCGAGCGACGGGCGCCTCGACGCGGCGCTGCTTCTGCCGGCGATCCGCGGCGCGATCCCCGCCGACGACCCGCGCACGCTCGCGACGCTGCACGCGTACGACCGCGAGTTGACGCAGGACGGCTACGCCTACCGCTATCGCCCCGACGAGCGGCCGCTCGGCGAGGCGGAGGGCGCCTTCCTGCTCTGCGGCTTCATCCTCTCGCTCGCGTGGGGACAGCAGGGAGACGCCGTCACCGCGGCCCGCTGGTTCGAGCGGAACCGAGCCGCCTGCGGGCCGCCGGGACTGCTCTCGGAGGAGTTCGACGTGACGCAGCGGCAGCTACGCGGGAACCTGCCGCAGGCGTTCGTGCACGCGCTGCTGCTCGAGTGCGCGATCGAGCAGTATCGGCACGAGCCGGGGCGGTAGCCCGCGTCGGCGTTCCACGGCCGCTCAGCGCGGGGAAACCGGAGCGTGCATGGTCGACGGCGACGAGCCCCAGCCCCAGCAGCCGGGCCCCTGGGGTCTCTTCACCCGGCTCGCCGAGCGCTCGCTCCGCGAGTTCTTCGACGATCACTGCGCGGCGCTCGCGGCGGCGATCTCCTACCACGTGCTGTTCTCGATCTTTCCGCTCGCGATCCTGCTCGTCGGCATCTACACGCTCCTGCCCACGTCGAGCGGCCTGCGGCAGAGCATCGTCTCGGCCGCGGTGGGCAGCATCCCGCTCTCCGGGCAGGGCGACCGGCAGCTCCGGAACCTGCTCGACAGCACCTCGGAGGGCGTGGGGACGCTCGGCGTCCTCGGCGTGCTCGGCCTCGTCTGGGCGGCCAGCGGGATGATGGGATCGATCCGGCTCGCGGTGACGCTCGCCTGGGACGCGGAGTCCGGCAGGCCGTTCTTGCGCGGCAAGTTGATCGACCTCCTGCTGCTCTTCGCGCTCGCGGTGCTCGCGCTCGCGACGCTCGGACTGACCATCGCGACACACCTCCTGCGGGCGACGGCCGTCGGTCCCGCCGTGTCGTTCGTCGCGCGCTCGGACTGGCTGTTCGCGGTCGTCGTCCCGTTCCTGCTCGCCTTTGCCGCGCTCGTCTTCGCCTACGCGGTGCTGCCGGCGGCGGCGACGCGGGTGCGGGAGATCTGGCCGGGCGCGCTCTTCGCGGCGATCGTCTTCGTCGGCGCCGAGAACGGCTTCGCGCTCTACCTGCGCCACTTCGCGCGCTACAACCGGATCTACGGCTCGCTCGCCGTCGCGGTCGTGTTCATGCTCTTCGTCTACCTGGCGGCCAACGTCTTCCTGCTCGGAGCGGAGGTGTCGTCGGAGTGGCCGCGCCTGCGGGCCGAGCTCGCACGCGGCGAGGGGCTCGAGCCGGGCCTGCCGTTCTCGCGTCAGCTGCTCGGCTTCCTGCGCGGGCTCGTCCTGTCGCCGCGCGAGCGCGATTAGGCGAACGTCGGAGGGGCCGAGGAAAACAGGTGTCAGACACCTTCGGCGTCGGACACTCAAACACGGGCTTCCCAGACGCCCTGTGTGCGGGCTGTTCGCGGCTAGCCCGCCGAGCGCTGGCTCAGCGTCACCTTCACCTGCTGCTGCTTGCCGTGCCGGACGAGCGTCAGCGAGACCGTCTGCCCGGGCTTGTACTTGCGGAGCGCGGTGAAGAGCTCGTCGACGGTCCTGATCTTCGTCGCGCCGAGCGACACGATCACGTCGCCCTGCTTCAGTCCCCCCTTCGCGGCCGCCGAGCCCTGCTTCACGCCCTGCACGAGCACCCCGGAGACGACCTGGAGACCGAACTGCTGCGCGAGCGGCGGCGTGACGTTCGCGATCTGGATGCCGAGGAACGGGTGGATCGCCTTGCCGTTCTGGATCAGCTGCCGCACCACGTCCTGCACCGTCGGCGACGGGATCGCGAAT
Source organism: Gaiellaceae bacterium (assembly GCA_050697615.1). GTDB lineage: Bacteria > Actinomycetota > Thermoleophilia > Gaiellales > Gaiellaceae > PALSA-600. Next base: position 1,907 of record JBOGZX010000441.1, on the reverse strand, counting down.
CCGATCGATACGGCCCCGCGCTGGCCGGGCGTGTTCGGCGGAATGTAGGCGACGTTGATCCCGACGACCTTGCCGTCCGAGTTGAGGAGCGCGCCGCCCGAGTTCCCGGGCGAGATCGCCGCATCCGTCTGGATCAGGTCGACGAGCGCCTGCGCCTCCTGCGAGTTCTGGGTCGGGAGCGACCGGCCGAGGCCCGAGATGATCCCGGCGGTGACCGTGTCCTCGAACCCGAGCGGGCTGCCCATCGCGATCGCGAGCTGGCCCACCTGCGGCAGGCCGTTCGCGAAGTGGGCCGGCGGCAGGCCCTTCTTCTGCACCGTGATCACCGCCAGGTCGCTGAGCGGGTCGCGCGCCTTGACGCGCGCGGGCACCTGGACACCGCTGCCGAGCACGACCTCCAGCTTCGTCGCGTTCGCGACGACGTGGTTGTTCGTGACGATCGCGCCGTCGGACGACCAGATGACGCCGCTCCCCTCCGACTCGCCCTGCGGCACCTTGGCGACGACCGTGACGATCGAGGGCGAGACCTTGCGGACGATCTGCGGGATCTTCCCGAAGACGCCCGGCCCGTCGCTCGTCGTCGCCGACGCCGTCACCGCGGGCACCGTGACCGTCCGGGTGGCGTTCTTCGTGCTCCCGCAGCCGGCGAGTCCGATCGCCAGGACCACGAGCGAGATCGGCAGGAGCCGGTGCACGCCTACCAGGTCTCCGCTCCTGTGCGCCCGAAACGCGGACGGCGCGAGAGCACCCGAGATTCGCCGTCCGCGCCGGCGGGGAGACGGTGCCGGACGAGAAGACGCGCGGCCGGAAAGGCGGCGCCGACCGAGAGGAGCCTTCGCATGAGCAAACCCGAAGTGGTGGTGGTGACCGGGGCGACGAGCGGAGTCGGACGGGCCGTCGCCCAGGCGTTCGGTAGGCGCGGAGCGCACGTCGCGCTGCTCGCGCGCGGCCACGACGGGCTCGAGGGCGCCGCGAGAGACGTCGAGGCGGCCGGAGGGAAGGCGCTGCAGCTACCGACCGACGTGGCCGACTTCTCGCAGGTCGAGGCGGCGGCGCAGGCGACCGAGGAGACGTTCGGGCCGATCGACGTGTGGGTGAACGACGCGATGACGACCGTGTTCGCGGAGTTCCAGGACATCGAGCCCGACGAGTTCCGGCGCGCGACCGAGGTCACCTACCTCGGGCAGGCGTGGGGCGTCAAGGCCGCCCTCTCGCGGATGCTGCCGCGCGACCGCGGCACGATCGTGCTCGTCGGCTCGGCGCTGGCCTACCGCGGCATCCCGTTGCAGTCGCCGTACTGCGGCGCCAAGTTCGCGGTCCGCGGCATGTTCGAGTCGCTCCGCTGCGAGCTGCGGCACCAGGGCTCGAACGTGCACCTGACGATGGTGCAGCTTCCGGGTCTGAACACGCCGCAGTTCGACCACTGCCTCGACAAGCTTCCGAAGAAGCCGCAGCCGGTCCCGCCGATCTACCAGCCGGAGGTGGCCGCCGAGGCCGTCTACTGGTCGGCGCACCACCGGCGCCGGGAGCACTACGTCGGCATCTCGACCGTCTACACGATCTGGGGCAACAAGATCGCGCCCTGGCTGGCGGAGCGCTATCTGGCGAAGACGGCCTACTCCGGTCAGCAGACCGGCCAGGACGTCAGCCCGGAGCGCCGGGCGAATCTCTTCGAGCCGGTCCCGGGAGATCCGGGCGCCCACGGCGACTTCGACAGCGAGTCGCACGAGCGCAGCCCGCAGGAGTGGCTTTCGAGGCACCGCGGAATGGTCGGCGCCGCCGCGGCCGCCGTCGGCGCCGCAACCGCACTCGGAGTGGTCACGGCCGTGCGCTGATCCGGGCTCAGCGGTTGCCGGCGAGGGGGAAGACGACCACGGCGCCGGTGTACGCCGCCGCCAGGACAGCGC
>JBOGZX010000440.1:0-4517 GCA_050697615.1 Gaiellaceae bacterium | reverse complement strand
GGCGTAGATGTCGTTGCCACCACCGGCGGCGGCCCCCACGGTGATGGTCACCGTCCTGCCGCGGTAGAAGTCGGCGATCGCGTCCTGCGCGCCGGCCGCCCTTGACCACCTTGGCTACGCGGTTGATCTCGACCACGCGCTCCTTCAGCTCCCTGGTCTCCGAAAACTCCGTGGCTGCCACTAGAAAGTCAGTCCTCCTTCACGCGCGCCCTCGGCGAGCGCCTTGACGCGACCGTGGTACAGGTAGCCGCCGCGGTCGAACACGACGCCCTCGACACCAGCCTTCTTCGCGGCATCGGCGAGCCGCTTGCCGACCTCGGAGGCCTGCTCCGTCTTGTCGCCCTTGAACGACTTCGGCAGATTGACCCACGACACGGCGGCGACCGTCTTGCCGGCGTCGTCGTCGACGAGCTGCGCGAAGATGCCGCGGTTCGACCGGAACACGGCCAGGCGCGGGCGCTCGGCGGTGCCGCGGACCTTGCCGCGCACGCGGCGGTGCCGGCGCAGACGGGCTTCGCGCGAAGTAAGCCTCATTGGTCACCGTCCAGACAGACCGTGCGTCGGCTCGAGCGAGATGGATGGATGGTGGCCATCACTAGGCTCGCTTGCCGACCTTGCGGCGGACGAACTCGCCCTCGTAGCGGATGCCCTTGCCCTTGTACGGCTCCGGCGGGCGGACGCGACGGATCTCCGCGGCGGTCTGGCCGACGGCCTGCTTGTCGACCCCCCGCACGATCACCTGCGTCGGTACGGGCACCTCGAAGGAGATGCCCTCGCGCGGCGCGATCCTCACGGAGTGCGAGTAGCCGACCTGGAGCTCGAGTGCGGTGCCGGACAAGGTGGCACGGTAGCCGACTCCCTGGATCTCGAGGCGCTTCTCGAATCCCTGCGTGACGCCCTCGACCATGTTCGCGATCAGCGTGCGCGTGAGGCCGTGCAGCGCCCGGTCCTCCCCGCGCTCGGTGGGGCGCGTGACGGTGACGGTGCCGTCCTCCTGTGTGATCGACATGCGCTGGGGGACGTCCTGGCGCAGCTCGCCCTTCGGCCCCGACACGGTGACGCGCCCTGGGTCGACCGAGACGATCACGCCTGCGGGGACTTCGATGGGTCGTTTTCCGATGCGGCTCACGATTCGGCTCTCCGGGCTACCAGACGAAGCAGATCACTTCGCCGCCGATGCCCTCGGCCTCGGCGGTGCGGCTCGTGACGACGCCGCGGGACGTGGACAGGATGGCGGTGCCCATGCCGCCCAGCACGCGCGGCAGGCGATCCTTGCGCGCGTAGATGCGGCGACCCGGCTTCGAGACGCGCTTGAGGTCGGTCAGCACGCGCTCGCGGCTGCGCCCGTACTTCAGCTCGACGACGAGACGCGGGTGGGCGCCCTCGTCCTCCGCGACGTGGAAGTCTCGGATGTAGCCCTCCTCCTTGAGGATGCGGGCGATCTCGACCTTCAGCTTGGAGTTCGGCATTTCGGCGCGGTCGTGCAGCGCCTTGTTGGCGTTGCGGATGCGCGTGAGCATGTCGGCGACGGGATCGGTCAGCATGTCTCGGTTCCTCCTACCAGGAGCTCTTCGTCATGCCGGGGATGACGCCGTCGTGGGCGAGCTCCCGCAGGCAGATGCGGCAGAGCCCGAACTTCTTGAAGACGGCGCGCGGCCGTCCGCAGCGGTTGCAGCGGGTGTAGTTGCGCACCCTGAACTTCGCGGGACGGGCGGCCTTGACTCTCAGCGATTTCTTCGCCATGTGCTCTATCTCTCGCTTCCGGCGGCTGCGAACGGCAGTCCGAGCCCCGTGAGGAGCCCGCGCGCCTGCTCGTCGTCGACCGCGGTCGTCGTGATCGCGACGTCGAGGCCGCGAACCTGGTTGATGCTGTCGTAGTCGATCTCCGGGAAGATGATCTGCTCGCGGATCCCGAGCGAGTAGTTGCCACGGCCGTCGAACGAGTCGGGATTGAGCCCGCGGAAGTCGCGGATGCGCGGCAGCGCGATCGAGATCAGCCGGTCGAGGAACTCCCACATCCGGTCGCCGCGCAGCGTCACCTTCACGCCGATCGGCATGCCGTCGCGGATCTTGAACTGGGCGATCGACTTGCGCGCGCGGCGCACCTGGGCGCGCTGCCCGGCGATGATCGTCAGCTCCTCGAGCGCCGCGTCGATCTGCTTCGCGTCGGTCTTGCCCTCGCCGACGCCCATGTTGAGCGTGATCTTCTCGATCGTCGGCGACTGCATGATCGACGACAGACCGAGCTGCTCCTGCAGACTCGCGCGCAGCTCGTCGTTGTAGCGCTGCTTCAGCCTGGGCACGTAGGTCTCGGCGACTGCCATCAGCGGTCGATCTCCTGGCCGCAGCCCTCGCGCTTGCAGACGCGCACCTTGACCTGCTCGCCGCCCTTCGCTTCCTTGAAGCGGTAGCCGACGCGGGTCGGCAGCCTGCACGTGGGGCACACGAGCATCACGTTCGAGGACGAGACGGCCGCCGGACGCTCGACGATGCCGCCGGGAGCGATCTGGGTGCCGCCCATGCGGTTCGTGTCGCGGATCGGCCGCGGCTTCTGGTGCTTCTTCATCATGTTCAGGTTCTCGACGACGACCTGCCCCTCGCGCGGGCGCGCGTCGAGGATCCGTCCCTGCTTGCCGCGATCCTTGCCGGCCAGCATCTGCACGGTGTCGCCCTTCTTGAGTTTCATCGTCGTCGTCATCAGAGGACCTCGGGTGCCAGGCTCACGATCTTCATGAAGTTCTTCTCGCGCAACTCGCGGGCGACGGGCCCGAAGATGCGCGTCCCGCGCGGGTTGCGAGCCGCGTCGATGATCACCGCCGCGTTCTCGTCGAACGCGATCAGCGTTCCGTCGTCGCGACCGAAGGGCTTCTTCGTCCGCACGACGACGGCCTTCACCACCTCGCCCTTCTTGACCGTCCCCTGCGGGGCGGCGGCCTTGACGGTCGCGGTGATGATGTCGCCGACACGTGCGTAACGGCGCTTCGAGCCGCCCGCAACGCGGATGCAGAGTAGCTCACGTGCACCCGTGTTGTCCGCGACCTTGAGTCTCGACTCCTGCTGAATCACGGACGGCCTCCTCTCGTGCGAGATGTGTGGGAGGGGGTCGTCACTTAGCCTTCTCGACGATCTCGGCGAGCCGCCAGCACTTGGTCTTCGAGAGCGGCCGCGTCTCGACGATGCTGACGATGTCGCCGACGCCGGCCTGGTTCGACTCGTCGTGTGCGTGGAACTTCACGGAGCGGCGGACGACCTTCTGGTAGCGCGGGTGCAGTTTCGTCACGTCGACCTTCACGACGATCGTCTTGTCGGCCTTGTCGGAGACGACGATGCCGCGGCGCTCCTGGCGCGCAGCGGGCGACGACTCGTGCCGCTCGGTCCGGGTGATCGGCTTGCGCGTCGCGGGCTGCTCGCGCTTCGGCTTCGAGTGCTTGTGACGCTGCGAGCGCGGCAGCCGCTTGCCCTTCGGCTTCGGGCCGCGAGTCGAGGGGACGACGGCCGGCTCCTCGGGCGCGGCGGGCGCCTCGGCAGCGGGTGCTTCCGCTGCGGCAGCTTCTGCCTCGACGTCGGCGGCCGGCTCGACGTCCGCGACCGGCTCGCCGGCCACCGGCTCCTCGGCGACGGGCGCCTCGGCGGCAGCGGCTTCGGCTTCGACATCGGCGACGGGCTCTGCGTCCGCGACGGGCTCATCGGCCGGTGCCTCCTCGGCGGGCGCCTCCTCCGCGACCGGCTCTTCGGCGACGGGCTCCTCCGGAACGGCCTCCTCGACGGGCGCCTCCTCAGCCTTCTTCCGGGTGCGCTTCGGCTTCTCATCGGCCGCCGGCGCGTCCGCCTCCGCCTTCTTGGCGCGGGTCCGCTTCGGCTTCTCGGCCGGTGTCTCTTCAGAGGCCACAGCCTCGTCGACCGGAGTCTCTTCGGTCGGCTCGATGTTCTTCTCGTCGTCAGGCATTCGTCACTTCCTCGCGCTCGTGGCGGATCGTCAGGATGCGGGCGATCTCGCGCTTCGCCAGCCGCAGGCGCGCGGAGTTCTCCAGCGCACCGGTCGCGGACTGGAACCGCAGGTTGAACAGCTCCTGGCGCACCTCTTCCATGTGCTGCTGGAGCTCGGCATCGCTCAGGTCGCGCAATTGTCTCGCTCTCATTCGAACAGATCCGCCTCCCGCTTCACGACCTTGGTCTTGACGGACAGCTTGGTGCCGGCGAGCCGCAGCGCCTCCTTGGCGAGCTGCTCGGGAACGCCGGCGAGCTCGAACATCACACGGCCGGGCTTGACCACGACGACCCAGCCCTCCGGGGAGCCCTTGCCCTTGCCCATGCGCGTCTCGGCCGGCTTCTGAGTCGCCGGCTTGTCCGGGAAGATGTTGATCCAGACCTTGCCTCCGCGCTTGATCTTGCGCGTCATCGCGATACGAGCCGCCTCGATCTGCCGGTTCGTCAGCCAGCCCGCCTCGAGAGACTTGAGCCCGTAGTCGCCGTACTGGACGACGGTCTGACCGGTCGAGGTGCCGCGGCGCCGGCCG
>JBOGZX010000439.1:0-7758 GCA_050697615.1 Gaiellaceae bacterium | reverse complement strand
GCCAAGAACACCTCGCTCGGGTTCAGCGTGGACGACTCCGAGACCGGCGTCTCCTACGAGGACATGAAGAACCGCATCATGGGCGACGTGAAGAAGATGTTCCGGCCCGAGCTCCTGAACCGGATCGACGAGATCATCGTGTTCCCGAAGCTGACGAAGCCGGAGATCCTCCAGATCGTCGACCTGCTGATGAACCGCCTGCGGGTGCAGATGGCGGAGCACGAGGTGACGATCGAGCTGACGTCCGAGGCGAAGGACCTGCTCGTGGAGAAGGGCTGGGACCCGACCATGGGCGCACGGCCGCTCCGCCGCGCGATCCAGCGGTACATCGAGGATCCGCTCGCGGACTACGTGCTCGGCCGGCAGCTCGAGCCCGGCTCGACGATCCTCGTCGCGCGCCGCAACGAAGAGGAGGTCGACATCACCGTCGTGCCTCCCGCGCCGCCCGAGGCGATCGGCGTCTCGGCGACGCCCGACGCGCCGCCGGAGGACCTGGGACTACCGACCGACTGAATCGCGAGTTGGTGAGGCGAACGCCGTGGCTCCCGGCCGCGCTCGTCGCAGCCGGGCTGTGCGCGGCGGGGATCTGCGCGGTGGCGGCGTACGGTGCCGTCGCCGGGGCGAGGACCGCGGACGGCACGTTGACGGCGGATCTGCCGGTCGACGTCGACTCCACCGACCCCGCGCTCGACTACGTGTCGACCGGCTGGGAGATCGAGTACGCGACCTGCCTGAAGCTCATGAACTACCCGGACGCCGGGGGGCGGAAGGGCACCAGGCCGGTGCCCGAGGCCGCGGCGGCCTACCCGAAGGTGACGAACGCCGGCAAGACGTACGACTTCGACGTCCGGGCCGGCTTCACGAGGTTCTCGAACGGCCTGCCCGTGACCGCGGCCGACTTCAAGGCCGCGATCGACCGCGACGCCGACCCGAAGATGAACTCGCCGGCGCGTCCGTTCCTCTCGGACATCGTCGGCTCCCGCAGCTCGCCCGTATCCGGGGTGAAGGTCAAGGGAACGCACCTGATCGTCACGCTCGCGCGTCCGGCGCCGGACTTCGTCGACCGCATGGCGATGCCGTTCTTCTGCGCGATCCCCGCGAACCTCCCCCACGATCCTGCCGGGGTGCTCGCCCCACCGTCGGCGGGGCCGTACTACATCTCCGAACGTGTCCCGAACCGCTCGGTCACGCTCGAGCGCAACCCCAACTACCACGGGAAGCGCCCGCACGCGGTGAGCCGGATCGTCTACGACATCGGCAACTCGCCGGCCGCCACGTACCTGCGCGTCCAGCAGGGGTCGTCCGACTACGCGGCCGGCGGGATCCCCGCGGCGGCGTATGCCGGCGCGGCGAAGCTCTACGGCGTCGGCAAGGGCCGGTTCTGGGTGGAGCCGCAGCTCGGCGTCCGGTACCTCGCGTTCAACCACGACCGGCCGCTGTTCCGGGGCGCGAAGGGAATCGCCCTCGCGAAGGCGATCAACTTCGCCGTCGACCGCCGGGCGATCGTCGAGCAGGACGGGTACGGCGCCGCGAGACCCAGCGACCAGATCCTGGCTCCGGGGATCCCCGGGCACCGTGAAACCGCCCTGTACCCGCTCGAAGGCCCCGACTTCGCGACCGCGAAGAAGTGGGCGGCGAGGGCCGGCGTCAGGCCGGGGACGAAGATCGAGTACTACGCATCCAACACCGCAGCCTCGGCCGCTGCCGCGCAGATCCTGACCTACGACCTGGAGCAGATCGGCCTCCACGTCGACACGCACCTCTACCCGCGGGCGGAGCAGATCAGGAGGGAAGGCGTCCGCGGAGCGCCGTTTGACATCGCCTCCGAGGGCTGGATCGCGGACTACGCCGATCCGTATGACGTCGTCAACGTGCTGCTGGGCGGGGACGGCCTGCGCGCCTCGCGCAACGACAACGTCGCGTACTTCGACGATCCGGTCTACAACCGCCGGATGAAGGCGGCCGCCGCGCTGACGGGCGCGAAGCGCGCCGCGGCGTACGGGGTGCTCGCCCGGGCGATGATGCGCGACGATCCGCCCTGGGCGCCGCTCGGCAACGTCAACGATCGGATCCTGCTGTCGGCGCAGGTCGGCTGCTTCACCTACAACGCGATCTACGGCGTCGACCTCGCGGCGCTCTGCCTGAAGTAGGAGGGTCGTCTTTCTCTAGTCTAGTCGAGCTGCCAGAGGTCGTCGCGCAGGAGCGGCACGAACGCTCCGTCGGCGAGCACGCCGTCGACGGCGACCTCCGGCCCGCCGACCATGAAGTCGGTGTGCACGGTCGAGTCGTTCACGCCGTCACCCGGCTCGCCCTCGACTGCCTCCGTATACGCGCTGCCGTAGGCGACGTGGCAGGTCGCGTTCTCGTCGAAGAGCGTGTCGATGAAGATCAGGCCCGTCTGCCCGATGCGCGACGTGCCGTCGACGAGCGCCACCTCGCCGAGGTACGCCGCCCGGTCGTCGGTCTCGAGCTGGCCGCGGATCACGTCGGCCCCCTCGTCCGCCCGCACGTCGACGATCCGGCCGCGCTCGAACCGGACCTCGAGTCCGCGCACGATGCTGCCGTACAACGCGAGCGGACGCGTCGAGCGGACGTACCCCTCGGTGCGCCGTGCGTCGGGCGTCGTGAACACCTCCTCCGTGGGCATGTTGGCGACGTACGTGAGGCCCTGGGCGGTCTTCGACTCGACCCCCTGCCACCGGGACTCGGGCAGCAGCCCCACGCGCAGGTCGGTCCCGGGCCCGTGGAAGTGGAGCGAGTCGAGTCGCAGCTCGTCCAGCGCGCTCGCGCGGCGATCGATCCGCTGAACGTGCTCGCGCCAGGCGGCGACCGGATCGGGCTCGTCGAGGCGGACGCAGAACTCCACCGCCTTCCAGAGCCGGTCGAGGTCGGGCTCGCCGAACATGTGCTGCGCCCAGCCCTCGTTGGGGACGCCGATCACCGTCCAGTTGTTCAGCTGCTCGTTCACCTGGCGGTTGCTCTCCTCCGCGATCTGCAACATCCGTGCGCGGCCGACGCGCTCTCCGGGAAGGTCTGCGAGCAGGTCGGGGTCGGCATCGCCGGTGAGCGCCACCACCGCGGCGCGCTCGTCGCCGATCTGCCGCGCCCGCTCGAGCAGCCACGGCGGCGTCCACGAGAGCATCTCGTCGGGCCCCTTCTCGATCAGGGCGCGCCGGACGTGCTGGTCGGTGTAGCGGACGTCGACGTACCGCGCGCCGGCGCGGTAGGCCTCGCGCGTCACCGCACGCGCAACCTCGGCGTGCTCCGTCGACGCGAGCACCTCGACGAGCTGTCCCGGCTGCACGTTCGCGCCGACCCGCACGGCGAGCTCGGCGTACCGCTCGACCCTGTCTGCGCGATCTACTCCGGGAGCTGCCACGTTTCCTCGCGCAGGATCGGAACGGCGCGGCCGTCGGCCGTCAGGCCGTCGATCTCCAGCTCGTGACGGCCGATCATGAAGTCCGTGTGCACGGTCGCGACGTTCATCCCGTCCGCGGGCTCGCCCTCGAACGCCTCGGGGATCCCGAAGCCGTATGCGATGTGGCAGGCCGCGTTCTCGTCGAACAGCGTGTCGAAGAACGTGATCCCGGTCTGCCCGACGCGCGACGTCCCGTCGACGAGCGCGAGCTCGCCGAAGTAGGCGGCGCGCTCGTCGCTCGCGATCTGGGCGCGCACGAGCTCGGCGCCGTGATCGGCCTCGACCTTCACGATGCGGCCCTCCGACACCGTCAGCCTCAGGCCCTCGACCACGTCGCCCATCAGGGCGAGCGGGCGGCTGGACGCGATCGTGCCCTCCGCCCGCCGTGAGTCGGGAGTGGTGAAGACCTCCTCGGTCGGCATGTTCGGCACGTACTGCCGACCGGACGCGGTGCGGAAGCTCGCCGACAGCCAGCGCGCCTCGCGCAGCAGGCCGACGGTGAAGTCGGTACCGGGCCCCCGGTAGCGGACTGCGTCGAAGGCGAGCTCGTTCAGCCGCGCCGCACGAGCCTGGAGTCGTGCGATATGCGCGCGCCACGCCTCGACCGGATCGGCCTCGTCGAGACGCGTGCAGAAGGCGACCGCGTCCCACAGCCGCTCCACGTCGGGCTCGCCGAAGACCTTGCGCGCCCAGCCGGCGTTCGGGTACGCGATGCCCGTCCAGTTGAGACTGCGCTCGACCATGAGCTCCCGCACGATCTCGTTGAGCTCCTTCATGCGGGCGCGGCCGATGCGGCCGCCGTCGAGGTCGGCGAGCAGGTCGGGCTCGGGATCGCCCGTCGTGCCGATGCTCGCCGCGCCCCGATAGGCGCGGGTCCTCGTCTTCAGCCACTCGGGCGTGTGCGTGAGAGCCTCCTCGGGGCCGAGCTCGATCATCGCGCGGCGCACGTGTGCGTCGCCGAAACGGACGTCGACGTAGCGCGCCCCGGCGTCGTACGCTGCCCGAGTCAGCGCGCGAGCGAGCGGCGCGTGCTCCACCTGGGTGCCGATGAAGACCGTCTGCCCCGGCTCCACGTTGGCGCCCACGCGTACCGCCAGCTCCGCGTACCTCTCGAGGCGGTCATCCGCCGCTACCGGCGCCATTCGTCCTCCCTCTGCTTGGGGGTGGATGTGCGGCCGGGCGGTTCCACGGCCGAAGACAGTATTGAGTTCTCTATCACGTGTCCAGCGGGACGTCGTCCCACGATTCGCCCAGCCCCGACAGCCAGTTCAGCGCCTGGTGGCGCTCGACAGCGATCGAGTGCGCCTCCGCGTGCTGCTCGGGGGAGAGATGGCGGTAGACCTTGTCATAGGCGCGGAAGTCGCCGCGCATCGGCTGGGGGAGGATGCCCTGCTCGAAGCCGCGCATCGCGGTCGCCGCGACCAGCTGGTCGAACGACGCGTAGCGTTCCGGCAGCTCGACCTGCCTGCCGTTCTCGGCGCCCAGCAGCTGCAATCCGGTCGTGCGTGCCCGCCAGTGCCAGAGGCGCGCCGACTCGCACTCGAGTGCGATCTCCTCCGCGTTCCGCAGCCCCAGGTCGCCGGTCGGGTCGATCTCGGCGAGCTCGTCGCTCGCGAACGGACGGTCGTACGGCGGCAGCTCCACCAGCTGCAATGCCCACAGCAGCGTTCCGAGGCTCTCGCCGTGCCACACGGCGTCGATCACGTCCGGCTCGTCCGTGGGGAGACGCGAGAGCGCCGTCTGCAGCTCCTCGCGAAGCGCGTGTGCGCGCCGGACGACGTCGCCCTGCGACCGAGGCTTGCGATGGGCCACAGCGCGAGCCTATCTCCGCGGAGGCCGCCCCTCCTGTGGAGCGATCGTGTCGAAGCCGGCACGCCTGCCGTCGGGCCCTGCGAGTACCGTGATCGCGTGGCGAAGACGGCGGCCCTCAAGCACGTCTGCTCGGGCTGCGGGACCTCTGCCGGCCGCTGGCTCGGGCGCTGTCCAGGGTGCGGTGAGTTCGGCACGATGGTCGCCGAGGCCGCCCCCGTGCGCGGCCTGCGCCCCGCCGGCGCACGTGCTCCGCTGCGTCTGGTCGACGTGGTCGCGGAGGAGGCCGACCGGTTCGCGACCGGCGTGCCCGAGCTCGACCGCGTGCTCGGCGGCGGGCTCGTCCCCGCGTCGCTCGTGCTCGTGGGCGGCGAGCCGGGCGTGGGCAAGTCGACGCTTCTGCTCTCGGCCCTGGGCTCGATCTCACGAGAGCGCCGGGCGCTGCTGATCACCGGGGAGGAGTCGGTGGCTCAGGTGAAGCTGCGCGCGGCACGGCTCGGGGGCTGCGACGACGTCGAGATCCTCGCAGAGACCGAGCTGGAGGCGGTGTGCGAGACGCTCGAGCGCGAGCGGCCCGAGGTCTGCGTGATCGACTCGGTGCAGACCCTGTGGTCGCAGGAGGTCGGCTCGGCGCCCGGCTCCGTCTCGCAGGTGCGCGAGGCGGCGGCACGGCTCCTCCGGGTTGCGAAGGAGAGCGGCGTCGCCACGTTCCTCGTCGGGCACGTCACGAAGGACGGGGCGGTCGCCGGCCCGCGCGTGCTCGAGCACCTCGTCGACTGCGTGCTGCAGTTCGAGGGCGACCGCTACCACGCGCATCGCATCCTGCGCGCGGTCAAGAACCGCTTCGGCTCCACCAACGAGCTGGGAGTCTTCGAGATGACCGGCGGCGGGCTCGTCGGGATACCCGATCCGTCGGAGGTCTTCGGCTCCACCCACGACGGCGAGATCGGCGCTGCCGTGGTCTGCACGATCGAGGGCACCCGACCCTTGCTGCTGGAGGTCCAGTCGCTCGTCGCGCCCTCCGACCTCGCGATGCCACGCAGGGTCGGCACGGGCGTCGATCCGAAGCGGCTGGCGATGATCGTCGCCGTGCTCGCGCGCCACGCGGGCCTCCCGCTCGCCGGCGCGGACGTGTTCGTCAACGTCGCCGGCGGCGTCCGCATCGACGAGCCGGGCGCCGACCTGGGCATCGCGCTCGCGATCGCGTCGGCGGCCCGCGGCCAGCCGACGCGTGTCGGCGTGGCGTCGTTCGGCGAGATCGGCCTCACCGGACGGCTGCGCGTGGCCGCTCAGGCCGACCGCCGCGTCGAGGAGTGCCACAAGCTCGGGCTCCGGCGTGTGGTCGCGCCGGCGGGCACGAACGGCGCGGCGGAGGAGGCGGGGACGCTCCGCCAGGCGCTCACGGCCGCTCTCGCTGAGAACCCGGCCGGGAACGCCGCCGAGAACCCGGCCTGAGCAGGCATTTTCGCGAAGACCGGCAAAAACCCTCGTTTTCCAGGGTTTCTGCTATGATGAGAGCCTCGCCGGTGGAGCCTTCAGGGCCGCCGGCACTTTCGCGACAGCAGTTGAACCGGCGTCGTTTCTACCAGAAGGAGCTCGCAGCTTTGTACAAGGTCGGAGACAAGGTGGTGTATCCCCACCATGGTGCAGGCACGGTCGTGAAGCGCGAGAAGCGCGAGGTGCTCGGGGCGAAGCGGGAGTACCTGACGATCAAGATCCTGCACAACGACATGACCGTGAACGTCCCGGCCGAGAACGCCGAGCGCGTCGGTCTGCGCAAGGTGATCGACGAAGAGGCGGTCAAGAAGGTCGTCAAGTACCTGACGTCGGGCGGCACCGAGATGCCCAAGAACTGGAACCGCCGGTTCAAGCACAACCGCGACAAGATGAAGACGGGCGACATCTACGAGCTGGCCGAGGTCGTGCGCAACCTCGCGCTGCGCGACGGCGAGAAGGGGCTCTCGACCGGCGAGAAGCAGATGTACGTGAAGGCGAAGAAGATCCTCGCGTCCGAGCTGATGTACGCGAAGACGATGAGCGAGGACGACGCGCTCGAGTGGCTGGAGGAGACGCTGACGAACGGTGCGAAGCCGAAGGCGCCCGCGGCCGAGAAGAAGGCGCCCGCCGAGAAGAACGGCGCGCCCGCCGCGAAGAAGCCGGCTCCCGCCGCGAAGAAGGCCGTGGCGGCAAAGAAGGCGCCTGCTGCGAAGAAGGCGCCTGCCAAGTCCGCGCCCGCGAAGAAGAAGCAGGCGGCAGCCGCATAGTGACCGTCTGGGCCGTTCTCGTCGCCGCCGGGCGAGGGGAGCGGCTCGGGGAAGATCGTCCGAAGGCGTTCGTCCGCCTCGGCGATCTCCCGCTGCTCGCCGAGCCGCTGCGCCGGCTCGACGGGTGTGACGCTGTCGACGCCGTCGTGATGGTCGCGCCGCCCGGCTGGGAGGAGCCGGCGATCCTGCTCGCCGAGGAGATCGGCGCGTCGAAGGTCAGCGCGTGCGTCCCCGGCGGGGCGACCATCACGACGGCGTCGACAGCGT
>JBOGZX010000438.1:0-4072 GCA_050697615.1 Gaiellaceae bacterium | reverse complement strand
GAGGACGGCGTGAGCATAGAAGGACCGTCCGACCCGGCAGCGAAGGTAGGAGCCGGTGCTGCGCCGAGCTCTTCCGGTCCTGCTGGCGGTCGTCGCCGCCGTCGCAGACGGCCGTGGCGCCCACGCGCTCGCCTTCGACGCGCTGCTCGGTGCCGTGCCGTTCGCGGCCGTCGCGGCGCTCGCCGGCTTCGGCGACTACCTCGAACGTCGCGAGGATTCGATCGGCGGAGCGCAGGCGCTCCTCTGGGCGCTTGCCCTGGCGCTGCTCGTCCTGTCCTGCGCGGCCCGGTCGCCCGCGACCGGGATGCACACGCTGCCGCCCCTCGGTGCGTCGGCGCTCGCCGGCTGCCTCGCGGTCTTCGCGATCAAGACGGTGGTCGGGGTCGCGGCGAACGCGCGGCTCGCGCTCCGGCCCGCCAAGCCGTAGCGGGCCTCCTAGAGAGGGAGGGCGTGCGCGGCCGACCGTGCGACGTCGATCAGCGGTTGCACCGCGAAGAAGGAGCCGACCGTGACGACGAGGCAGACGAAGACGCCGGCGCCCAGCAGGACGTCGCGCGGAGGCGAGCCGCCTGCCGGCGCGAGCTGCAGCTCCGCCCTGTCGCGGAAGTACATCGCGCGCACGATGCCGAGGTAGTAGTAGGCCGAGAACATCGTCGCGATCACACCGGCGACGATCAGCCACCACCAGCCGCGATCCCAGGCGGCGGCGAAGACGTAGAACTTGCCGATGAAGCCGCCGGTCAGCGGAAAGCCGAGGAAGCCGAGGAGGAAGACCCACATCGAGACGCCGAGGAACGGCCGTTCCCAGCCGAAGCCGGCCAGGTTCTGCAGCGTCACCGGCACGCCGAGCTCGCGCTCGCGGGCTGCGACGACGGCGAACGCGCCGATCGACATTGCGACGTACGGGATCAGGTAGTACATCAGCGCCCGCCCGCCGAGCGCGTTCGCCGCCGCGACGGCGATCAGCATGAAGCCGGCATGCGAGACGGACGAGTACGCGAGGATCCGCTTCACGTTCCGCTGCACGAGCGCGGCGATGTTCCCCCACGCGAGCGAGACGATCGCGATCACGGCGATCGCATACGTCCACAGCCGCTGGTCGTGCGGGAACACGGTCGAGAGCACCCGGTACGTGACGACCAGCGCCGCGATCTTCGTCGCC
This sequence comes from Gaiellaceae bacterium, assembly GCA_050697615.1. Lineage (GTDB taxonomy): Bacteria > Actinomycetota > Thermoleophilia > Gaiellales > Gaiellaceae > PALSA-600. Next base: position 2,910 of record JBOGZX010000438.1, on the reverse strand, counting down.
GACGACATGAACGCGGTCACCGGTGTCGGCGCGCCCTGGTAGGCGTCGGGCGTCCACATGTGGAACGGCGCCGAGGACGACTTGAATCCGAGGCCGACGATGATCATCGCCAGGCCGACGACGAGCATCGCGTCGTGCCCGTGGCCGTAGGCGGCGATCCTGTCGAAGCTGAGCTGCCCCGTCTCGCCGTAGACGAGCGCCGACCCGAAGAGAAGCGTCGCCGACCCGACCGACCCGACGATCAGGTACTTCAGGCCCGCCTCGAGCGATCCGATCAGGTCGATGTCGATCGCGCAGAGCGTGTAGAGCGCGATCGAGAACCACTCGAGGCCGAGAAACAGCGTCATCAGGTTCGACGCCTGGACGAAGAACACCATCCCGGCGCCGGACGCGGTCAGCAGCGCGAAGTACTCCGCCACGTGCTCGTCGCGCCACCGCTCGCCGTAGGAGACGAGCACGGTGACCGCGCCGCAGGCGGCGATCAGCAGCTGGGCGAGCGCCGCCCAGCGGTCGCGGAACATCGAGTCGTGCACGAGCGTCGTCCCGTGCGGGCTCTTCACGTCGAGCACCACGGCGAACACGAACGCCGCGACGAACCCGGCGAAGGCGACGAACGTCGAGACGGCCTTCCGCGGACGCCGTCCGACGAACACGGCCGTCATCAGGAGCAACCCGGACGCCGCCAGCAGCGAGAGCGAGGGCGAGAGCGCGAACCAGTCGATGTGCGGCTTCGAGATCACCGGCCCTGCCCCCGGATGAGGGAGGTCGTGGCGCGGTTGCCGCCGAACGACCGCTGCGCGATCAGGTTCGGCCACGCCGACAGCCCGACCAGACAGGCGACGAGCGGCACGACGACCGCGAGCTCGCCGAGCCTCAGGTCGAGCGCCGACTCGGAGACCGAGGATCCGGGCTGCTGATGGAGGATTCCCGAGATCCAGCGCAGCATGTACATCGCCGCCAGCACGATCCCGCCCGCGCCGATCACCGCCCAGATCCAGCCCTGCTGGAAGACGCCGGCGAGAATCAGGAACTCACCGGCGAACGCGCTCGAGAGCGGCACGGCCAGCGAGATGATGCCGATCGTCATCACCACCGTCGCGAGCGCCGGCCGGCCGCGCGCCATCCCGCCGAGCAGCGAGAACCGGCCGGTCGACGTACGGCGCTCGACCATTCCGGCGACCAGGAACAGCGTCGCCGAGATCAGCGCGTGGTTGACCATCTGCAGGACGGCGCCGTTGAACCCGAGGTCGTTGTTCGCGAAGAGCCCGAGCACGATCAGCCCCGACTGCGCAAGCGACGAGTACATGATCACGCCGCGCAGGTCGGGTGCGCGGAACGCGAGCAGCGAGCCGTACACGAGCGAGATCGACGCGAGCACGAGCAGCACGATCCGCCAGTCGTGCACGACCGACGGGAACTTGGGGATCGCGATCCGCAACAGCCCGTAGAGGCCGACTTTCGAGATGATCCCGGACAGCACCGCCGACACCTCGGCCGGCGATTCCCGGTAGCTCACGGGCAGCCAGCCGTGGAAGGGGAAGAGCGGCGCCTTGATCGCGAACGCGGCGACGAAGCCGAGGAAGAGCCAGGCCGACGAGCTGGTTCCCGTCTTGGTCAGGTCGAACGTTCCCTGCTCGAGACCGTAGATCACGATCGACGCGAGCATCAGCAGCGAGCCGACGACCGTGTAGATCACGAACGTCAGCGTCGCCCGCATCCGGTCGGAGCCGCCCCAGACGCCGATCAGCACGTACAGCGGGATCAGCATCGCCTCGAAGAACGCGTAGAAGAGCAGCAGGTCCTGCGCCGTGAAGACGCCGACGATCGAGCCGGTCAGCATCAGCATCAACGCGAAGTACGCGCGCGCCCGCTCACGCCCGGCCCACCAGCCGTAGATCACGCACGCGGCCATGACGACGACGGTGACGCCGACGAGCCACAGGGAGTACGCGTATTGGCCGACGTGGTAGCTGACGCCGAGGTCGCTGAACCAGGCGCGATCCTGCGCGAGCTGCAGCGAGGAGCTGCCGAACGAGAACTTCGAGGCGGCGGTGATCCAGAAGCCGATCTCGACGAGCGAGACCAGCGTCGCGAACGAGCCGGCCCAGTAGCGCGGCAGCGGCAGGATCGCGATCGCGAGCGCGCCGGCGAACGGCAGGACGATCAGGATCGTCGTCAGCCAGGTCGACATCAGCGCACGCTCAGGAAGACGACGGCGAGGACGGCGAGCCCGCCGGCGAGCGCGAGCACGTAGGAGCGGACGAGGCCGTTCTGAGCCTGGCCCAGCTCACGGCCGCCCATGGACATGCCGCCGGTGACGGCCGCGAGCGAGCCGGCGATCAGCGGGCGCTCGACGAGCGCGAAGAACCCGCGCGCGACGAGCTCGCCGGCGCGGTACAGCAGGACGTCGTAGAGCTCGTCCCAGTAGAACTTCTTCTGGAGCAGCGACAGCGTGCGCGGCACGGGGAGGCGCTTCGCGGAGTACAGGGCCCAGGCGATCGCGATCCCGAGCACCCCGAGCCCGACCGCGAGCGCCGAGCCGAACGCCTCGCGGCCGCTCGACGCCTCCGCGATCGGCCGGGCGATCGGGTCGAGCCAGTCGGTCAGCGGGGTCCAGACCGGCCCGAACTGCAGGAAGCCGCCGATCGCCGACAGGAGGGCGAGCACTCCCACGGTCCAGCGCATCGAGAGCGGGCCCTCGGCGCGGTGGGCGTGCAGATGCTCGCGCGCGAAGCCGGTGGGCTCACCCGTGAACACGATGAAGAAGAGGCGGAACGTGTAGAGGCCGGTGAGCAGCGCCCCGATCTGGCCGGCGGCGAAGATGATGTCCCCGTAGGTGCCGCGGTCGAGTGCCGCCGACAGGATCGAGTCCTTCGAGAAGAAGCCGGCGAACGGCGGGATGCCCACGAG
>JBOGZX010000437.1:0-5405 GCA_050697615.1 Gaiellaceae bacterium | reverse complement strand
GCCATCTGCATGGCGTCATCGACGTTGTCGTCGTGCGTGCGCATGGCCGCATCCCGCATCCATTCGAGGTCTGCGCCGGCAGAAAACGCCGCGCCTGCGCCACGCAGGAACACGACACGAACGCCGTCCGCGCCGGCCAAGGTCTCAAACGCCTCGCGAAGGGCCCCAATGACTTCGGCGTTGAAGGCATTCTTGCGCTCGGCGCGATCGATGATGACCGTCGCCCCACCCCGCCCGGTCGCCTCGATGCGGACGAGACGGGATCGCGCGTCAGAATCGACGACCTCGACGAAAGGATCGGCGATCGGATTGCTCATCCTCACTCCTTCACATCCGAAAGACGCCAAATCGGGTCGCAGGAATTTCGGCGTTCAGGGCGGCGCCGATGGCTAACCCAAGGACGTCGCGAGTCATGGCCGGATCGATGATGCCATCGTCCCACAGCCTCGCAGTCGCGTAGTAAGGATCGCCTTCAGTCTCGTATCTTTCCCGGATGGGGGCCTTGAACGCCGCCTCCTCCTCGGCCGGCCAAGTCTCGCCGCGCCCTTCCATGGCGTCGCGTCGAACCGTCGCCAATACGCTGGCCGCCTGCTCGCCGCCCATGACGCTGATCCGTGAGTTCGGCCAGCTGAAGAGAAACCGGGGGGAGAACGCGCGGCCGCACATCCCGTAGTTGCCGGCGCCGAACGAGCCGCCGGTGACGACGGTGAACTTGGGCACGTCCGCGCAGGCGACCGCCATCACGAGCTTCGCGCCGTCGCGCGCGATGCCGCCCGCCTCGTATTCCTTGCCCACCATAAAGCCGGTGATGTTCTGCAGGAAGACGAGCGGCACGCGCCGTTTGCAGGCCAGCTCGACGAAGTGCGCGCCCTTCTGCGAGCTCTCGGCGAAGAGTACCCCGTTCGAGCCGAGGATCCCGACGGGGTAGCCCTCGATGTGCGCCCAGCCGCAGACGAGGGTCTCGCCGTACAGCGCCTTGAACTCGTCGAAGCGGCTGCCGTCGACCAGGCGGGCGATCACCTCGCGCGCGTCCATGTGGGTGCGGTGGTCGTCGGGGATCAGCCCGTACAGCTCGGCCGGGTCGACCGCGGGCGGCTCGGGCACGGCCCGCGTCCACGGCAGGTCCGGGCGGCGGGCATGCGTGTTCGCGACGATGCGCCGTGCGATCGCGAGGGCGTGCTCGTCGCTCGTCGCGTAATGGTCGGCGACGCCGGACTGCCGCGTGTGCACGTCGGCCCCGCCGAGCTCCTCGGCGGTCACGTCCTGGCCGGTGGCCGCCTTCACGAGCGGCGGACCGCCGATGAAGATCGTGCCGGTACCGCGGACGATCACCGTCTCGTCGCTCATCGCCGGCACATAGGCGCCGCCGGCGGTGCACGAGCCCATCACGACGGCGATCTGGGGGATCCCGGCTGCGGACATGCGGGCCTGGTTGAAGAAGATCCGGCCGAAGTGGTCGCGGTCGGGGAACACGTCCGCCTGCAACGGCAGGAACGCGCCGCCCGAGTCGACGAGGTAGAGGCACGGCAGGCGGTTCTGCTCCGCGACCTCCTGGGCGCGCAGGTGCTTCTTGACCGTGAGCGGGAAGTACGAGCCGCCCTTCACGGTTGCGTCGTTGGCGACGATCGCGCACTCCCGCCCCTCGACGATGCCGATTCCGGTGACGATGCCGGCGCTCGGAGCCTGGCCGTCGTAGACCTCCCAGGCGGCGAGCGCGTTCAGCTCGAGGAACGCCGTGCCCGGGTCGAGCAGCCGATCGATCCGCTCGCGCGCGAGCAGCTTCCCGCGGGAGCGGTGGCGTTCGACGGCCCGCTCGCCGCCGCCTCCGGCGACCGCCGCCGAGCGGTTGCGCAACTCCGCGACCAGCGCGTCCATGCGCTCCCGGCGCCGGGAGAAATCCTCCGTCCGCCCGAGCCGGCTCTGCAGCAGCGTCATGAGACGAGAGCCTACGCTCCGCCGAAGCCGGCTCGCCCCGTCCTTCCGGCATCCTGTCGGCGTGCACCGCAACCGCCTTCTGTTGCTGGCAGGCGCCGTCGCCGTCGCCGCGATCGTGGTGATCGTACTGATCGCCGCCGGCTCGGGCGGCGACTCGAAGAGCCCGAACGCACCGACGACCGGCTCGACGACCACCGCTCTTCCGAGCAATCCCTTCGCGGGCGTTCCCCAGCACGGCGAGACGCTCGGCCGGGCGGACGCCGCCGCCACCCTGACGGTCTTCGAGGATCCGCAGTGCCCCTTCTGTCGCGAGTGGTCGCTCGGAACGTTGCCGTCGGTGATCCAGGACTTCGTCCGCACCGGCCAGGTCGCGCTCGTCTACCGCGGCATCGAGATCATCGGCCCCAACTCGCAGAAGGGGCTGCGCGCGATCTACGCCGCCGGTCGGCAGAACAAGCTGTGGAACCTCTCGGAGGCCCTCTACCGCAGGCAGGGAGACGAGAACAGCGGCTGGATCACCGACGCCGTCATCCGCGACGCGGCGCACGCGGCCGGAGCCAACGCCGACGCAATCCTCGCGGCCTCGGGTAGCGCCCCGGTGACGAACGAGTGGAAGCAGGCGGAGGAAGACGCCCAAACGGACGCCGTGCAGGGCACGCCCGCGTTCATCGTGCAGCGGCCGCCCGCGCTCCCGCAGACGCTGAACCTGCCGTCGCTCGACGTCGCGACGTTCGAGTCGGCGCTCAGCGCCGCTCTGCAGTGAGCGGCCCCCGGTGAGCGCCCCGCAGTGAGCACCCGCGCCCAGGTCGCGGCAGTGGCGCTCCTCGGCATCGCGGTTGCGGCCTATCTCACCGTGGTGCACTACGCGCACACGGCTCCGATCTGCACGACGGGCGGCTGCGAGACGGTGCAGCATTCGAGCTACGCGGAGCTCGCGGGCGTGCCGGTGGCGCTGCTCGGGCTGATCGCCTACGTCCTGATCCTCGGCACGGCCGGGCTGCGGGGAGTGGCGCCCGCGCTTCTTGGCGGCGTCCTCGCGCTCGCGGCCGCCGCGTTCAGCGGCTATCTGCTCTGGGTGCAGCTCGCCCGCATCCATGCGATCTGCCAGTGGTGCGTCGGCAACGACGCGATCGTCGCGGTGCTCGCCCTGCTCTGCGCGGTGCGGCTGCTGCGCGAGCCCGCGCGCTGATGGATCGGTCTCGCGCGTATCACTCGATCGAGGCACGCCGGAGGGCTGGACGGTCCGGCCCTCCGGCCAGTGGGAATCGCTGCCGGCCCGCGCCACGATTCGGGATACGGGTTGCGCCGGGACGAACGGCGCAACGGCCGTTCACGGAGAGAGCGGCCTCGTTGCTGGAGAGGTTGAAGGCGCCCTAACGAGCGATGGTCGCGCCGAGGTGCCAAGCGGCCCGCTGACCGACCAGCAACGACCGCGTCTACCGATCGTCCGGAATCAGCCGGTGGACGTTCTGCTGCTTGACGCGCGCGAGCAGCTCCACGTAGGCGTCGTTGACCGCGTGCATCTCCGGACGTGGATCGGCGGCCCACCGCTCGGGCAGGGCCTGGCGGGCGCTCGAGCGTGCGCTCTGCTGCTGCTTCCAGTAGCCGAGGAGTCTCATGTCGACGGACATGGGGCCAAGATCGGCAGAAACGGCCGTGTCCTTGACCCCGCAGGCTCAGCGGTGCGCGAGTGTGCGGTCCCGATGGAGGTAGTGCGCGCCGGCGCCGAGAGCAGCAGCCTCGTCGTCGGGGTTGAGGAGCGAGCAGCGGTCGATCGAGAGACACCCGCAGCCGATGCACGTGTCGAGCCGGTTCCGCAGAGCCTGGAGCGTTGCGATGCGGCGGTCGATGTCGGCGCGCCAGGTGCGCGAGAGCCGCTGCCAGTCCTGACGCTTCGGCGCGCGGTTGGACGGGAGCGGCTCGAGCGCGAGCCGGATCTCCGCGAGCGTGATCCCCGCGGCGCGTCCGGCCTGGACGAGCGCGACGCGACGCAGCGTCGACCGGCTGTAGCGCCGCTGATTTCCGCTCGTCCGCTCTGCGGCGATCAGCCCCTGCGACTCGTAGAAGCGAAGCGCGGACGCCGCAACACCGCTTCGGGCGGCGAGCTCGCCGATCGTCAGCTCGTCGGTCACTTGACTTCAACAATACTCGAGGTTCTATCGTGCCGCTCATGGCCACCACGCTCGCAGCGGAACAGCTCGTCCGCGCCGCATCGCTTGCGGCCTTGCGCGAGGCAGGACGCCTCGTCGTCCACCTCGACCGCCACACCGTCTGCCTCTTCGCCGAAGGCGACGAGGCTCACGCCGTCGACAACCGGTGCCCGCACATGGGGTTCCCGCTCCACCGCGGCACCGTCTGCGACGGCATCCTCACATGCCACTGGCACCACGCGCGCTTCGACCTCGCGACCGGTGGCACGTTCGACCAGTTCGCCGACGAGCTCCGGCGCTTCCCAGTCGTGCTCGACGGCGACGACGTGCTCGTCGACCTCGGCCCACGTGCGGATCCGGCCGCCCACCAGCGGAAGCGCCTGCGTGACGGCCTCGAGCGCTCGATCCCGCTCGTTCTCGCGAAGGCGGCGATCGCGCTCCTGGAGGCGGACCCGACCGGCGCCGACGTCTTTCGCGCCGCCCTCGACTTCGGCGTCGCCCGTCGCGGCGGCGGCTGGTTCCGCGGCCTGACCACGCTGACATGCTTCGCGAACCTCGCGCCGCGGCTCGAACCGGCGGCACGTGCGGCGGCGCTCTACCAGGGGCTGGCCGACGTCGCGGCCGATTCGACCGGCGTGCCGCCGCGCTTCCCGCTCGACCCGCTTCCGGGTTCCGCGCCGTTGGCGACGCGGCTCGGCGCCTGGTTCCGGCGGTTCGTCGAGGTGCGCGACGCCGAGGGCGCCGAGCGTGCGCTTGTCTCCGCCGTCCGCGGCGGCGCGTCACCGCAGGAGCTTGCCGACCTGCTCTTCGCGGCGGCGACCGATCATCGCTATCTCGACGGCGGCCATACGCTCGACTTCGTCAACAAGGCGCTGGAGGCGCTCGACGTGGCGGGCTGGGAGCGCGCCGAGGCCGTGCTCGCGTCGCTCCCAGCGCAGCTTGCGGGAGCCGAGCGGATGGAGGAGGCGAACGCGTGGCGCAACCCGGTCGACCTCGTCGTGCTGCTCGAGCGTGCGTTCGGCGAGCTGCCGCGCGCTCTCGCCGACGGTGCGCCCGGCCGGGGCCGCTGGAACGGCCGCGTCGAGCTCGTCGAGACGGTGCTGGGGGGCGAGCCGGCCGCGATTCTCGACGCGCTCCTTGGGGCGCTGCGAGAGGGCGCGACGGAGGTCGAGCTCGCGTCCGCGGTCGCGTTCGCGGGTGCGACGCGGATCGCGCGCTTCCCGACGAGCAACGAGTTCGGCGACTGGGACACCGCGCTGCACACCTTCACGTTCGCGAGCGCCGTCGAGCTGGGCCTCCGGCGCTCGCCGACTCCGGAGC
>JBOGZX010000436.1:0-4862 GCA_050697615.1 Gaiellaceae bacterium | reverse complement strand
GTAGATCGTCGCGAAGATCCGCAGCAGCGCAAACCGCTGCCCTCGGTCGAGGTTGCGATAGCTGGCCGCGTCGACCGAGAGGTCGATGCTGTAGGCATCCCAGGCGTGTGCGTTCGCTGCCGCATTGATGTCGTCGAAGCTCTTCCAGGCGCCGGTGATCCGGCGGTCGGCCGTCTCATCGGCGGCGATGATCGCGTCGATCTCGCTCAGGAGCCGGTCGATCCGGTTCGGGGTCGACGCGGCAGCGGGAGCAGTGCCGACGGCAGCGGTGTCGGTCATAGGAGCGGGAAGGAGCGTATCCGTCGCGGCGGGATGAGGTAGTTGGCGCGGTTGAGGACGAAGATGAACTCGTTGATGCCGTTGTTGTCCGTGGCGGTGATCGCCGGGTTGAGATAGGTCGCCCGGGAGGCGTTCATCGCCTGGCGCGTCTTGACGAAGTCGCCGATGCTGCGTTGCAGGCAGACGAAGTGGAGGCCGGCCTCGCCGCCGTCGGCCGTGTCGAAGTCGCGGCGAAGGATGACAGGGCGGCCGTTGCGGCGCGCGCGGGCCGAGGTTTGGGAGTGGCCGACGACGCCGTAACGTCGGGCGGCCTGGGCGAGCCGCTCCGGCCGGCTCGGTGCGTCTGTGGTGAAGCCGGCGACGTCGTGCGCGGTGAGCTGCGGCGCGAACATGCGGCCGACGCGCTCCTCGGTATCGAGTGCGTACCAGCTGTCGAGGCGTAGCCGCATGCGGCTGACGTGCATGGTCGTGCCGTCTGCGAACGGGCCTTCGGCGATCGTGACGTCGTCTTCGCTCGCCTGGTTGCGCCGGTAGCCGGACTTGAAGCCCATGTAGAGCGGTGCGTGGGCGGGAACGGGCCGGTCGGCGGGGATGCCGCCGACCCCCTGGTGGCCGGCCGGGAGTCCGGAGCCGGTGAAGCCGGTGCGGGTCTCGCGCCAGGTGAGGGTCTGGCGGAGGTCGAGCGGGCCGTCGGCGTGCGGCAGGGTGCGTCCGTGAACGAGGGCGCGCTCGATGACCTGCAGTCGCTCCTCGTCGTCGGCGGCGAGGTGGAGGCACGCGGCGTACCGGTCGAGGGTCGGGAGCTCGAAGCTGGAGAGGGCCTCGGGCTGCGGGATCGGTGAGGGTCGGCCGAGGGCGGCGAAGTAGGCGGGGCCCCAGCCGACCGTGAAGAGCAGCCCGCCGGGGCCGCGGGTGAAGCGGCGCTCGAGCGTTCGCAGCACGGCTTCGAGCCGGTCGGCTCGGTCGTGCGTCGGGCTGCCGTTCGTGTCGAAGAAGAGAAGCCGGTCGTGACGGGGCGAGATTGTGTTCCCGTGCTCGTCGCTTGTGAGCGTCCCTTCCCAGGCGTGCTGGCGTTCCGGCAGGCCCTCCGGCGCGCTCCCGAGCGGAGCCGGTGCCGGGTGCTGCGTCAGCAGACGGTCGAGCTCGGCGGCGCTGCCGCCGCCGAGCGCGAGCCCGGCGGCGGCGGCAAGGAGGCGGCGCCGGGTGAGCCGGACGCTCACTTCGGCTTGTTCCAGTGGAACGTCATCGAGACGCGGTGCGGCTTCAGCCAGACCTTCGAGTACTCGATGTGCCTCGCCGCCTGCGGCGGGCCGATCAGCAGGCTGACCGTGTAGGTGCCGCTGCCGGGCAATGCCACGTTGTTGCCGAAGTGCGTTCCCATGAAGCGGGAGATCATCGGCCAGAGCCGCTCGTCGAAGACGATCTTCCCCGCCTTGCGGACGGTCGCCCAAACGGATCCGTAGGGGATCGCGGCTCCGGTCTGCGCGTCACTCAGCATCACCATCAAATGCACGTCCTCGCGCTTGGTCGGCTTGACCATCCGGCCGCTGGTGCCTTCGAAGACGACGAACGGCACCGGCATGCTCAACCGGGCCTGGATCTTCATGCCCTGCCAGCGCGCTGTTCCGATCGGCTGGATCGGGACGGGCATCGGCATGCCGCCCATCGTCATTCCCGTCGACGTCGTGCTCTTCGCCCTTGACCCGCGGGCCGGCGCGGTCATCAGTGCCAGCGCGGCGCCTGCGGCGGCGAGTGCGACGAGCGCCACGATCAGTGCAACACGTGGACGCGTTCTCATCATCGAACCTCCTCACTCGGTGGTTGCTCCGGGCGCCTCCGTAGCCGCCCGGGCGTGGTCAGCAGCCGGCGAAGAGAGGAGGCCCGCGCGTCGACCGAGCGGCCGGAAGCCGGCGTCCGGACAGGGGCAGGCCGGCGGGCGGTGCGACGACGGATTCCGCAGGGTCCGCCTGCGGCCGCCCCGGGCGCGTGAGCCGCCGGCCGAGCCGGCGGGCCCCGCGCAGCAGCAGCCGTGTGAGGGCGAACGCTGCGGCTCCGAACGGAAGCTGCAGCAGCAGGCCGATCCGGAACGTCGGCTGCTCGATCATCCACCACGGCAGCCCGCCGACGGCAAGCCACCGCTCGGTGAACTCCTGCAAGGTGAACGCGAGCAGCGGCAGGAGCGCGAAGGCGGCCGGCGGAATCGGCCGCGGCGCACGACCGCGCGTGGCGTCGAGGACTGCCCAGACGAGCGTGCAAGCGGCGGTCGCGCCCGCGACCCCGAGTGCGAGCGGCAGCATCGCGAGATAGCCGTGACCGCTCACTGCGAGCACGTGGACGCGCACGGACAGGGTCGGGTAGGCGAGCCGGTAGGCGAGCGCGTGCGCGAGCTGCGTTCCCAGCAGCATCATCGGCAGCGCGACGAGCCACGCGCAGCACCTCCGCGTGCTCGAGCTCGTGGTCGCCGTCACCTCTCCGCCGTCACCCGTGAGAGCGCCGGACCGATCGGGTGCGAGCGGTGCGCCGGGCAGGTGCGACCGAGACGAGCCATGAAGCTGCTATTAGATCACGTCATGGTCTACCGGGTCGGGCGTGCGCGGCGGGTGGGAGCACGGTGAGAATCGGGATCGTCGTCCCGTACAGCTTCTCGTTCTGGGGCGGAGTCGTCGAGCATGCAGAGGAGCAGGCGCGGGCGCTGGCCGAGCGCGGGGTGGAGGTCCGGATCCTGATCGGCCACGATCCGCCGGGAAGGCTGTCGCAGCTGCTCCACCCGACCGCGGGCAGGTTCGAGCCGCCGCCGCCCAACGTGATCCCGCTCGGGCGTTCGGTGATCACGCCCGCCAACCACTCGCTGGCGAACATCGTCCTCAGCCCATCGGCCGTGGCGCGGCTGCGACGGGTGCTCGTGCGGGAGCGCTTCGACCTGCTGCACGTGCACGAGCCGCTGACGCCGGCGCTCTCCGTCGCCGCGCTGGCGTCGGCGACATGTCCGATCGTGGCGACCTTCCACGCTGCGGGGCCGTCGCGCTGGCGCGGCCCGGCGACTGCGTTGTGGGGGTTTCTGCTCGACCGGATCGACGTTCGCATCGCGGTCTCGGACGCCGCCGCCGAAACGGCCCGTGGCTATTCCCCCGGCGACTACCTCGTGATTCCGAACGGCGTGCGGCTCCCCGCGGCGGTGAGCCTCGACAGCCGGCTGCCGCGCGTGCTGTTCGTCGGGCGGCACGAACCGCGCAAGGGCCTGCCGGTGCTCGTGCGCGCCTGGCCGACTGTGCACCGCGCGACCGGCGCGCGCCTGCGGGTCGTCGGCGCCGACCCGCTCGCGGTCCGCTACCTGCTCGGCCGCGAACGCATCTCCGACGAGGGAATCGACCTGCTCGGCAGCGTGAGCTCCGGCGAGCTCGACCGCGAGCTCGCGAGCGCGAAACTGCTCGTCGCGCCGTCGCTCGGGCGGGAGAGCTTCGGCATGGTCCTGACCCGTGCCTTCGCCGCTGCCACACCGGTGGTGGCCTCGAACATCGACGGCTACCGGCAGCTCGTAGCCGATCGCTGCGGCAGCCTCGTCCCGCCGGGCGACGAGCGGCGGCTTGCACACGAGCTCGTCTCGCTGCTGCAGGACGAACGCCGACGTCGACGCTACGCCGTAGCCGCCCGCCGTCTCGCCGCGGGGTCCTACGGCTGGCCGCTGATCGCCGCGCGCCTGCACTCGATCTACCAGGGCCTGCTGACCGAATGTCCCAGCTTAGACCATGGCATGATGGAAACGTGACCTCTCAGTCTGCCTTGAGCGTTTCCGAGATCGAGCTGCAGCGGGCAGCCGCGTTCCGCTCGGCGATGCGGCGGTTCCTCGCTCGCACCGACGAGGTCGCGAGCGCGGCGGCCTTGACCTCGCAGCGCTACGACCTGCTGCTCGCGATCAGCACCGGCCAGGGCGGTACCTCGACGGTGACGGAGCTCTCGAGCCGACTTTTGCTGCGCCAGACCGCCGTCACCGAGCTCGTGAAGCGGGCCGAGGAGGCCGGGCTGATCGAGCGTTCCACGTCGGCCGCGGACGGGCGGGTCTCGGTCCTTGCTCTCACGGCCGAGGGCGAACGGCGCTTGATGCGCGCGTTCGTCGGTCTGCGCGAGGAACGGGGCCGGCTTGCCGAGGCGATGAGCGCAGTCGGATCGAGCTTCCGGGCGTTCGTGCACAGTCAGAACGAGGTCGCGGGTTGATGCTCTCCGACCGCCGCGCGGTGAACGACGACCGGCGTCGCGCGTTCGGCAGCGAGTCGGGGCGGCGGGTCGCGTTCGTGTGCGAGTGCGCCGACGCGGGCTGCCGACGCGCAGTCCTGCTCACCGTTGCCGAGTACGACGAGTCACGCGCTGCCGGTCGCGCGGTCGTCGTCGATCCCTCGCACGAGCCGCCGGCCTCGCCCCGGTGAGTGCGTGCCGCGGTGTCTGCATGCGCTGAGGTTCGCGCTCGGGATCCAGGCTGAGCTGCCGCGGCGGGTAGCCGCCGCAGCGGCTCCGGGCGGAAGGCGCACGCGATGACGGTCGCCCGGATCGACTCCGCACGCACCGGCGGCCTCGCCCGCGTTAACAAC
>JBOGZX010000435.1:0-11073 GCA_050697615.1 Gaiellaceae bacterium | reverse complement strand
GCCACCACGGCTGGAAGGAGATCTTCAACGCCGGCGCGCGCGCCGAGCTGACCGGGCGCCGCAGCTCGTTCGACCCGCTCGGCACCTACCGCGAGCGCTTCGCCGAGACGGAAGGGCACGAGCTGTTGACGCGCCTGCAAGACGTCGACTTCGGCCTCTACCTCGTCGACGACCTGCTGACGAAGACGGACCGTGCGTCGATGGCGTGGTCGCTCGAGGCGCGGGTGCCGTTCATGGACACCGTCGTGGCCAGCTTCGCGTTCTCGCTGCCCGTGCGGCACAAGGTGCGCGGCCTCTCGAAGAAACGGCTCCTGCGTAAAGCGGTCGCGCCGCTCCTGCCGCACGAGGTGGTGCACGGACGCAAGCGGGGCTTCTCCATCCCGGCGGCTGCGTGGCTTCGGGGCGAGCTGGAGCCGTTCGCGCGCGAGACCCTGTCGCCCGAGACCGTGCGGCGCCAGGGCTTCCTGCGTCCCGAGGCTGTGATTCGCGTGCTCGACGACCACGTCGCCGGCCGCGCCGACCTGTCGAGGCAGCTCTGGGGGCTGCTCGCGTTCACGCTCTGGTACGAGCGCCACGTCGAGGGCATGCGACGCGACGTCGCGCTCGAGGGGATGACCGTCTCGTGAGGGTGTGGATCGACTTCACGGCGTCGGCCCACCCGCTCGTGTTCCGGCCGCTCGTCGAGCGGTTGCGGGCACAGGGGCACGAGGTCGAGATCACGGCGCGCGACTACGCGCAGACGCTGCAGCTGATCTCCTCGCACGGGATGACCGCGACCGTGATCGGGCATCACGGCGGCCGCTCGGCAACCGGCAAGGGCCGGCAGATGCGGGCACGGCTGAAGGCGCTGCGCGCGTGGGCGCGCGGCCGCGACTTCGACATCGCGCTGGCGCACGGATCCCACGAGCTGACGATGACGGCCCGCCGGCTCGGCATCCCCAGCTCGACAACCTTCGACTACGAGTGGGCGTGGCTGCAGCACCAGCTCGGCTGCCGCGCCGCGACGCGCGTCGTCGTCCCCGACTCGATCCCGCCGGCGCGCCTCGCGCGCTACGGCGCTACGCCCCCGAAGCTCCAGCAGTACCCGGGGCTGAAGGAGGAGTACTACCTCTCCGACTTCGAGCCCGACGCGACCGTCCTCGCCGACTGGGGCATCGACCCGGCACGCGTGCTCGTCGTGCTGCGGCCGCCGCCCGACGTGTCGCTGTACCACCGCCATTCGAACCCGCTGTTTCCGCAGACGCTCACGCATGTCGGCAGCCTCGACGACGTGCACGCGTTCGTGATCCCGCGCACCGACGAGCAGCGGGACTACGTCAAATCGCTGGCGCTGCCGTCGGTGATCGTCCCGGAGCGCGCGGTCGACGCGCAGAGCCTGATCGCGCTCGCCGATCTCGTGGTCTCGGCGGGCGGCACGATGAACCGCGAGGCCGCCGCGCTGGGCGTGCCCGTCTACACCACCTACGGCGGGCGGCTCGGCGGCGTCGACGAGCGGCTGATCCGCGAGGACCGGCTGCGGCCGCTGACCGACCCGCGGGCGCTCGCGCTGCACAAACGCGAACGCGGCGAGGGCGAGCGCGTTCAACGCGACCCTCAACTCATGCTCGACCTGCTGCTCGGCGCGCTCTGACTGCTACTACCGCCGGTCGCGGGCGGCGCGCAGGAGCACGCATGGCCGATTCAGCGGCCGCCGACGAGCTGGAGCACGTCCTCGCCGTAGCGCTCCAGCTTCACCGGGCCGACTCCCGGCAACGCAGCCAGGTCGCCGAGCGTATGCGGCCGGGTGCGCGCGATCAGGTCGAGCGTCCTGTTGTCGAAGACGACGTAGGGCGGCACCTCGTCCTCGTCGGCGCGGGCGCGGCGCCACACCGCGAGCTCGTGGTACAGCCCGTCCGAGCCCGGCGTCGGCACGAACTTCTCCTTGCGCCTCGAACCGCCGGCCGTCCTCGGCGCGGAGACTCCGAGCTCGGCAAGAAAGCGCGAGGGCGTCCCCGACCAGGTCAGCGAAAGCGAACGCCTGGCGCGCGTCATGCCGACGTAGAGCAGGCGACGCTCCTCGTCGAGCTCCTGCTGCGTGCGTGCCTGCCGCGACGGCAGCTCCTTCTCCTCGAGACGCGGCAGGAAGACGGCGTCGAACTCGAGGCCCTTCGCGCGATGGAGGGTGAGCAGGTTCACGCCCTGCGCAGCGTCGCCCCCCGGATCGAAGCGGCGGCGCAGGTCGGCGACGAACTGAGCGGCGTCGCCGTCGAAGCTCGCGGCGAGGGACACCAGGCGCGCGAGGTCCGTCTGGCGGACGAGCTCGCGCTCGCCGAGCTTGTCGGGGAGCTCCTCGAGCCAGCCCGCCTCGAGCGCCGCACTCCGGACCGCCTCGTGCGCCTCGGCGCCGCCCGTGCGCTCCAGCCGGCGCAGAAGCCGCCGAGCCGCGTCGCGGCCGAGGAGCGACGATCCCTGGAACGGGATGTGCGCGTCGTGCAGCAGCTCCTCGAAGTCCGTCAGGCGGGCGTTCGTCCGGCACAGGATCGCGATCTGCTCGAGCGGGAGCCCGAGCGCCCGGATCTCCGCGACGATCGCGTCTCCCTCGCCTCCGGGCGTGGCGAACGGGCGCACGGTCGGCTCGGGCCCGTCGTCGCGCGTCGGCCGCAGAACCTTCTCGGCACCGCCGAGGTTCGGGACGAGGCGGTTCGCGAGCGCGAGCACCTGCGGCGACGAGCGGTAGTTCTCCTCGAGCCGCACGACCGTCGCACCCGGGAACCGCTGCGGCATCGCGAGCAGGTGCTCGGGGCCGGCGCCGGCGAAGGCATAGATCGACTGGTAGTCGTCGCCGACCACGCAGAGGTCGTCGCGCGCGCCGAGCCAGTGCTCGAGCAGCTGCTGCTGCAGCAGGTTGACGTCCTGGTACTCGTCGACCGTGAACGCGCGGTACTGCGCCCTGAAGGTCTCGCACACGCCCTCGTCGCGCTCGTAGAGCGCGACGGCGAGCTCGAGCAGATCCTCGAAGTCGATCATGCCCTCGGCGACCTTGCGCTGCTCGTACTCGCGGTATACGCGGTGCATCAGGTCGTGCGGGATCGGAGGCTCGCGCCGTGCCGCCTCGGCTCGATAGCGATCGACCCCGATGCGGCGGTTCTTCGCCCACTCGATCTCCGTCGCCAGGTCGCCCGCGGGCCGGAACTTGAACGGCGCGGGCAGCGTGTTCGCGATCTGGCGCAGCGCGAGCGCCTTCGACGGCAGGATGCGGCCCAGCGTCCCGGGCGCAAAATGGCGGAGCTGGCGGAGCGCGGCCGCGTGGAAGGTGCCCGCGCGGACCCGCTGCACGCCGAGCGCGGCCAACCGGCCGCGGAGCTCGCCCGCGGCCTTGTCGGTGAAGGTGACCGCCATGATCTGCGTGGGCGCGAAGGCGCCGGTCGCAACCTGCTGTGCGATGCGCCGCGTGATCGTCGTCGTCTTCCCGGAGCCTGCGCCCGCAAGGATGCAGACGGGGCCGCGCACGGCCTCGGCCGCGCGACGCTGCTCGAAGTTCAGTCCGTCGAGCGGGTCCACCCGGGTCACCGTACCGGCGCCCACGGCGGGCGAGTGTGACGTGAGTGCAACGTGTCAGTGCAACGTGTCTTCGAGGACCGCCTTGGCCCCCGTTCTCTGCGGCGAGGCGACCATCGCGGCGAGGCGCGCGACGACGCCGGGCGTATCTCCCTCGTCGACCAGCCGCTCGAGCTCGGCGAGCGATCGGTCGAGCCAGTCGGCGTCGATCGCCGGACGGGCCGCGCGCATGATCTTCGGGTGCGACGTCGGGCCGACCGCCTCGCCCTCGTTCCACAGCACCTCGTGGATCTTCTCGCCGGCGAGCACGCCGGTGAAGACGATCGGCACGTCAGCCTCCTCGCGGCCGGAGAGCCGGATCATCTGCTTCGCGAGGTCGAGGATCCGCACCGGCTCGCCCATGTCGAGCACGTACACCTGCCCGCGTCCGCCCATCGAGCCCGCCTGGACGACGAGCGACGAGGCTTCGGGGATCGTCATGAAGAACCGCGTCATCTCGGGATGGCGCACCGTGACGGGGCCGCCGCGCTCGATCTGCCGGCGAAAGATCGGGATCACCGAGCCCGACGAGCCGAGCACGTTGCCGAACCGCACGGCGACGAACCGCGTCTCGACGTCGGCGCGCAACGCGAACGACTCGACGATCCACTCGCACACGGCCTTCGACTGACCCATCAGGTTCTTCGGGCTCGCGGCCTTGTCGGTCGAGATCAGCACGAACCGCTCGACACCGAACTCGCTGGCGACCTCGGCGAGGGCCCGGGTGCCGAAGATGTTGTTCACCACCGCCTGCACCGGGTTCGACTCGAGCATCCCGACGTGCTTGTACGCGGCCGCGTGGAAGAGCACCTGCGGCCGATAGCTCTCGAACACCTGCCGCATCTTCGGGCGGTCGGCGCAGTCGGCGAGCACCGCGATCCCGGCGGCGAAGTCACGCTCGCCGGCGAGCTCGCGCTCGATCTCGAACAGCGGCGACTCGGCCTTGTCGACGAGCACGAGCCGGGCGACGCCGTGGCGTGCCAGCTGCCGGCACAGCTCGGAGCCGATCGAGCCGCCGGCGCCCGTCACGACGACCGTTCGGTCCTTCACGTAGGCCGCGACCTTCCGCAGGTCGACCTCGACCTGCTGCCTCCCGAGCACGTCCTCGACTTGCACCGGCCGGATCTGGCCGGCGAGGTTGAGGTCGCCGGCGATCAGCTCGTGCAGGCCGGGCAGCGTCTTGACCGAAACGTTCTCGGCCCGGCACGCCTCGAGGATCTGGCGGCGCACGGCGCCCGGAGCGGACGGAATCGCGATCAGCACCTCGTCCGGCCTGTTGTCGCGCAGCAGGTGCGGCAGGTCGGCCGTCGTGCCGAGGATGCGCACGCCGTGGATCCGGTCGCCACGCTTGCGCGGGTCGTCGTCGACGAACCCGATCGGCGTGTAATGCAGCTGACGGTTGCGCTGCATCTCCCGGACCATCAGCTGACCGGCGTCGCCCGCGCCGACGATCAGCACCTCACGGCCGCGAGCGACGAACCCCGACTGCGGGCGCTCGATCAGCGACCGGGCGAGCAGGCGCGTGCCGGCGACGAACGCGAGCAGCAGCAGGTAGTCGAGCGCGACGATCCTGTGCGGCAGCCGCGACGTGTGCGCCGGCTGGAACGCGTAGAGCGCGAGGTACGTCACGATCGAAGCGGCCGTGACGCCGCGGAACGCACCCCACATGTCGCGCGTCGAGACGTAGCGCCACCAGCGGTTGTAGAACCCGAACAGCACGAACGTCGCCAGCTCGAGCGCGACGACCACGCCGACCACCTGCCAGTCGAGCAGGTGGCGGTAGTACGCGGGGATCGTCTTGTCGAAGCTGAGGTAGAACGTCAGGCGCCAGGCGGCGACGATCAGTCCGGCGTCGAAGACGAGCTGCCAGATCCGGTGGCGGTTCACCGGCAGGCGGATCATGCGGCGACGTGCCGCGTGCTCACGACGCGACGAGCTCGGGGGCGCCCTTCAGGACCGAGACGACCTCGGCCTGCTGCTCCTCCGTGATCCCGGCCCACAGCGGCAGGCAGAGATTCTCGCGCGACGCCTTCTCCGTCTCCGGGAAGTCGCCCTCGGAGTATCCGAGGTAGCGCAGCGCCGGCTGCAGGTGCAACGGCGGCCGGTAGTAGGCGGAGAAGCCGATCCCCGCGTCCTTCAACGCACGAGCGAGAAGATCGCGCTCCGGCGAGCGGACGCAATACATGTGGTAGACGTGGCCGTCCTCGTTTTGCGGCGTCTCGACGAAGCCGTCGAGCAGCTCTGTGTACCGGGCCGCAGCCTCGCGGCGCTGCCGGTTCCAGTCGTCGACGTGTCGCAGGAAGATGCGCAGGAAGGCCGCCTGCATCGCGTCGAGGCGCGAGTTGTAGCCGACGTACGTGAACTCCGTCTTCGCCTTCGAGCCGTGAAAGCGGAGCATGCGGAGCCGCTCGGCCAGCTCGGAGTCGTTGACGGCGATCAGTCCGCCGTCGCCGAGCGCGAAGAGGTTCTTCGTCGGGAAGAAGCTGAAGGTGGATGCTGCGCTCGTCGCGATCCCGCCGGCCCCGAACGCCTGTGCCGCGTCCTCGATCACGGGCAGGCCGAACTCCGCGAGATCCGGCGCCGGCCGGCCGAACAGGTGCACCGGCATGAGCGCCTTGGTGCGCTCCGTGATGCGACGCTCGACATCCGCCGGGTCGAGGTTCAGCGAGACCGGGTCGATCTCGGCGAACACCGGGGTCGCGCCGCGGCGGGCGATCGCCTCGGCGGTCGCGTAGAACGTGAACGACGGGCAGACGATCTCGTCGCCCGGGCCGATCTCCATCGCGTCGAGCACGAGCACCAGGGCATCGGTGCCGTTCGCGCAGCTGACCGCGTCCTTCGTGCCGAGGTGCTCGGCCGCCTCGCGCTCGAACGACTCGACCTCGGGGCCGAAGATGAACCGCCCCGACTCGAGCGTGCGCGCAAAGGCGTCCTGCAGCTCGGGGATCAGCGGCGCGTACTGCGCCTTGACGTCAACGTGGGGTATCGACACCGGGGCGAATCGTAGCCGCGCGACGCCATCGAAGCAGAAGGAATGCGGCGACGAGCAGGATCACCACGACGACCGCGTACTCGACGAACCGGAAACCGTGGTTGAACCGCTGGTAGCTCGCACCGAGCCCCCAGCCCGCGGCGGCGATCACGACGCACCAGACGGCGTTGCCGAGGAGCGTGAACACGTTGTAGCGGCGGAACGGCATGCCGAACACGCCGGCGGGGATGGAGATGAACGAGCGGGCGACCGGCGTGATTCTGCCGAGGATCACGGCCCAGCCCTGCCAGCGCTCGAACCAGCGCTCCGACCTGTCGAGCTTGGCCGGCGTGAGGTGCAGCCAGCGGCCCCGCCGCTCGAGAAACGGACGGCCGCCCCGGTTGCCGACCCACCAGCCGGCGATCGCACCGGCCTGGTAGCCGACGAGCCCCGCGATCACGACCGCTGCGTACGCGGCGAGCCCCGTTCCGTGCCAGCCGAACACGTCGACGCGATGCGCGAGCGCCCCCGAGGCGAGCGCACCGCCGTACAGCATCACCAGCTCGCTCGCCGCCGGGAAGACGGCGTCGATCGTCATCAGGATCAGCACGGCGAAGACGCCGTAGTGGGCGAGCCACGAGGTCACCGCGGCACCTTAGACGAGGTCCGCGCAAAACCGAGCCGGACGGCCAGATCGGACGTTCCGGTCGAGCTCGTGGCGAAGACGTGCGCGACGTACGTTCCGCTGTACGCGCGCGTGCCGGTCGAGAGCGTTCCGTCCCAGACGAGCGACCGCCGGCCCGCCGGCAAGTCGACCGGCGTCAGGGCGCGTGCAACGACACCGCTCGTCGTCTCGATGCGCAAGGTCACTCTGGCAGGACGCGACAGGGTGAAGCGAACGGCGACGCGGTCGCGGGCGGTCCGCGGCACGTCGAGGCCACGCAGGGTCGTGTCGTAGCGGAAGGTGCGGTCGGCGGTCGAGACGCGGCCCAGGTCGTCGGTCGCCTGCACGTTCCAGTGCCACGTGCCCTCGGCGTCGTAGGCCGAGAACGCGAAGGGGTAGACGCCGGGCGGGTGCTGCACCGCCGCCTCGAGCACGTGTGACACGCGGTCGGGGCCGACGAGCTTCGCCGTCACCGTCGACGGTCGCACGAGCTTGTAGCTCAGCGGCTCGGAGGCGCGGGTCGGGTCGCCGTCGATCAGCGGCAGCGGCGGCGGCGGTGCGTAGACGCCGAAGTACTGCACGAGCAGCGCCTCCTTGACGGCACGCTCACCGCCGGGGGAGCTCGGCCGGTTCAGCAGCTGTCCGTCGAACGCGACGGTGACCGGGTCGCCGGACTCCACCTCGGAGGCCGTCACCGCGCCGAGCCGTTGCATCGTCTCGGCGAGCTCGAATCCGGTCAAACCGACGCTGTAGCCCGGCTGGTCGCCGTCGACCGCGACGAGGATGATCCGCCCGTCGGCGAGCTGTCCGACGCCGGCACGCGGCGAACGCGCAGCCACCTGCTCGCCGGTGAAGTCCTCGTTCGTGCGGAAGACCGGCTTCGCGTTCCGGACGAGCACCGGTCCACCGCCGAGAGCCGCGGTCACTCCCGCCCAGGCGGGCTGCAGGATCAGCCGCGTCACGAGCGGTGTGCCCACGGGTGCCTCGGCCTGCAGCTTCGCCGCGTTCGACCCGGTCGCCATCAGCACCGCGCCGTCGGACGGGATCGGGTCGCCGCCTCCGGTGGTCGCGGCCGCGGTCACGGTCGAGGTCAGGTCGGTGCCGGGCACGGCCGCCGGAAACGGCCGGAGCACGACCTCGGCGGCATCGGCGACGCGCGGAGCCGCCGCGCCGTAGGCGGGCGTGAAGAGCACGACCTGTCCGCCGGCCGGAGTCTGGTTGACGCCGCTCAGCGGGCGGCGCTGGCCGGTGCCCTTCCAGGTGCCGAAGAACTTGACGCGGTCGACGTGCAGGACGCCGGCGGTGTCGACGCCGATCGACGACCGCGTCTGCAGCGGCGTGTGCTGCAGCGCCCCGGCCGTCATGAAGATCCCGGCCGGCGGCCCGTCGGGCGCGGCGGAGAAGTCGCCCTCGATGCCCGCGACGGTCGCCCCGCTCGAGACGTCCTGCTCCAGCTGCGTCACCGTCTCCGCGCCGCCGAGCACGGTCGCCTGCGCGAGCACCGGCGCGAGCTGGTAGAGCCCGTTCTGGTCCCCCGGCCGCGGGGCGACGATCACATGCAGCACGACCACGCCGTGCGGCGTGAACTCGACCGTCTTCGAGTAGGTGACGCCCGGCATCAACGTCACCGGCGGAGCGGCGCGGGCGGGAGCGGTGAACGCGCCGAGGGTCACGGCGAGCGTGGCGAAGATGACGAGGCGGCGCAGCATTCCCCCGGAGCGGCGAGGGTAGCCGAACGCGCAGTCGGCTTCCGGCGAACCGGGCGGGCTCCGCGGCAACCGTGCGATAGTTCGGGCGTGGGCGTCGTGCACTGGGACGAGGTCGAGGGCCACCGCAGCGCGAAGGGACAGATGGACGCGACGTGGCGGCCACTCGGTCGTGCGGCCGGGGCGAGCGGCGTGGGCGTGAGCCGGGTCCGCGTCGAGCCGGGCAAGCTGCCGACGCCGCCGCACTCGCACGGCGCGTCCGAGGAGCTCTACTTCGTCCTCGACGGATCTGGCCTCGCCTGGCAGGACGAGCAGGTGCACGAGGTCGGCCCCGGTGACTGCATCGTGCAGCGCGCCAACGAGCTCGAGCACACCTTCGTCGCAGGCCCCGACGGGCTCGACTACCTGGTCTACGGCACGAACCATCGCACCGAGATCGGCTGGCTGCCGCGCTCCGGAGCGATCCGGTTCGGCTGGCCGTGGGTCGAGGGCCGGACCGACGACCCGTGGGACGTCGAGGCGTCCGCCGAGCCGCTCGCCCACGGCGACCCGGCGGAGCGCCCGCCGAACATCGTCAACCTCCGCGACGTGGAGGCCTTCAAGGGCAGGGCCCTGAAGCGGCTCGCGGACTCCGCCGGCGCAGAGCAGACAGGGCTGAACTGGGCGCAGATCGAACCCGGCCGGCGCAGCTCGGCGCCGCACTGCCACTCCGAGGACGAGGAGGTGTTCGTCGTGCTTCAGGGCGGCGGCGCCGTCGAGCTGTGGCCGGCGCCGGTCCCCGCGTCTCAGGGCGTCGAGTACGAGGAGGTCCCGGTCCGCGCCGGCCACGTGGTCGTGCGGCCGCCGGCAACGAGGATCGGCCACGCGTTCCGGGCGGGCGAGGAAGGACTGACGCTGCTGATCTACGGCACGAGGCGTCCCGGCGACGTCTGCTACTACCCACGCTCGAACAAGCTCTTCTGGCGCGGCGTCGGACTGATCGGACGCGTCGAGTCGCTCGAGTACGCAGACGGCGAGCCCGAGGACTGATCGATACGGTGCCGAGGTGAGCGCCGAGACCCGCACCGGTCTGATCGAGGATCTGATGGGCCGGTTCCCGCACATCCCGCGCGAGGCGGTACTGAAGGAAGACCTCCTGCGCACCGGGATCGACTTCGACGAGGCCGCACTCACCGACAACCTCGACGGCGAGGTGAAGCCGAAGTCGTACTTCATCTTCTCGTTCGACCAGAAGCCGCTCGCCCAGCTCGGCGAGGCGGCGCGACGACGCCCGCCCGAGGAGGTCGCGCTGACGGGCGGGCCGTACGAGCTTCGCCGCACGATCGTCTCCGTCCGCGTCAACCCCGATTCGCCGTACCGGGTCGGACGCGGCGACGGCGGCGAGCTGCGCCTCTCGCTCGACGGCCGCTCGATCGCCGAGGTCGGACTGCCGCCGATGCCGGAGTACTACCGCCACGAGCTGGCGAACGGCAAGACCGTGATGGAGACGGCGCCGACGATCCAGTGGGGCTACCTGATCTACCTGACGGTCCTCCGCCTCTGCCAGTACTTCGGCGCGAAGGAGGAGTGCCGCTTCTGCGACATCAACCACAACTGGCGCCAGCACAAGAAGGAAGGCCGGCCGTACACGGGCGTCAAGCCGGTGGAGGACGTGCTCGAGGCGCTCACGCTGATCGACCGCTTCGACACGCAGAAGGCGTCGAAGGCGTACACCCTGACCGGCGGCTCGGTGACGAGCACCGTCGACGGGCTCGCCGAGGCCGACTTCTACGGCCGCTACGCGCAGGCGATCGAGGAGCGCTTCCCGAACCGCTGGATCGGCAAGGTCGTCGCCCAGGCGCTGCCGCGCGCGGACGTCCAGCGCTACAAGGACTACGGCATCACGATCTACCACCCGAACTACGAGGTGTGGGACAAGCGCCTGTTCGAGATCATCTCGCCGGGCAAGGAGCGCTACGTCGGCCGCGAGGAGTGGCACCGCCGGATCTTCGACGCGGCCGAGGTGTTCGGCGCGCGCTTCGTGATCCCCAACTTCGTCGCCGGGGTCGAGATGGCGAAGCCCTTCGGCTTCGAGACGGTCGACGAGGCGATTCGCTCCACAACCGAGGGGCTCGACTTCTTCATGAGCCGTGGGATCACGCCGCGCTTCACCACGT
>JBOGZX010000434.1:0-16539 GCA_050697615.1 Gaiellaceae bacterium | reverse complement strand
GCCGGTACATGCACCGGCAGCACGGCGCTGGACCTTCGACGTGTACCGGTCACCCGTCCGGGCGAGTCGGACAATGCTTGTATCTTCTAGAAAGGGAACATGAAAGTTGCAATCCTGGCCGGCGGCACCGGAAGCCGGCTTTCCGAGGAGACGGTGGTGAAGCCCAAGCCGATGGTGGAGGTCGGTGGGCGCCCGATGCTCTGGCACATCATGAAGTACTACTCCCACTGGGGACACAACGATTTCTTCATCGGCCTCGGCTACAGGGGCGAGTACATCAAGCGCTACTTCGTCGACTATTCGAGCCTCTCGAGCGACCTGACGGTCTCCTTCCGCGACGGCGCCGTCACCAAGCATGAGAACGGAAGCGGGATGGAAGACTGGCAGGTGAGGCTCTGCGACACCGGAGTCGGCTCCGAGACCGGCGGGAGGATCAAGCGTCTGGCGCCGTACCTCGACGACGGCACCTTCATGCTCACCTGGGGCGACGGGGTGTCAACGGTCGATCTCGACCGGCTGCTCGAGTTCCACCGCTCGCACGGAAAGCTCGCGACGCTCACCGCCGTACGCCCACCCGCTCGGTTCGGGCACCTGGAGCTCAACGGAGACCGGATCGTCGAGTTCTCGGAGAAGCCGCAGACCGGCGAAGGCTGGATCAACGGCGCGTTCTTCGTTCTCGAGCCCGGCGTCTTCGACTACATCGACGGCGACCAGACCCGATTCGAGCGCGAGCCGCTCGAGCGTCTCGCCGCGGACGATCAGCTGATGGCGTACCGCCACTACGACTTCTGGCAATGCATGGACACACTACGAGAGAAGATGCTTCTGGAGGAGCTCTGGGAGAGCGGCAGAGCCCCCTGGAAGGTCTGGAGCTAGGGGAGAGACCATATGCGCGTCCTTGTCACGGGCCATAACGGCTATATCGGCACGGTGCTCGTGCCCATGTTGGAGAACGCGGGCCACGACGTCGTCGGGCTCGACAACTACCTCTTCGAGAGCTGCACCTTCGGCGACGAGGTTGCCGATATCCCGGCGCTGCGGATGGACGTCCGGGACGTGTCGGCAGCAGATCTCGAGGGCTTCGACGCGGTACTGCACCTTGCCGCGATCTCGAACGACCCGCTCGGAAACCTCAATCCCCAGACGACCTACGACATCAACCACCGGGCGGCGTCGAAGATCGCGGCGGAGGCGAAGAAGGCCGGGGTCAGCCGCTTCGTGTTCTCGTCGTCGTGCAGCCTCTATGGACGGGCCGGGGACGAATTCCTCGACGAGGAAGCCGACTTCAATCCGGTCACGCCGTACGGGGAGTCCAAGGTCCGCGCGGAGCAAGACATGCGGAAGCTGGCCGACGACGACTTCACCCCCACGTACCTGCGCAACGCGACCGCGTACGGCTTTTCGTCGAAGCTGCGCGGCGACCTGGTCGTCAACAACCTCGTGGGTTACGCGGTCACGACAGGGGATGTCCTGATCAAGAGCGACGGAACGCCGTGGCGCCCGCTCGTCCATATCGAGGACATCAGCCGGGCGTTCGTCGCCGTGCTGCACGCCCCACGCGACGTCGTGCACGACGAGGCGTTCAACGTCGGTGCGACGGCCGAGAACTATCGCATCAGCGAGGTCGGCGCGATCGTCGAGGAGGTCGTCCCCGGGAGTCGCGTCCGGTACGCCGACGGGGCGGGGCCCGACACCCGCTGCTACCGCGTCGATTGCGACAAGCTGCCGTCGCTCGTCCCCGAGTTCCGCCCGGTCTGGACGGTTCGCCGCGGCGCGGAGGAGCTCTACGAGCAGTACGCTCGGGCTTCTTTGACGCTCCAGGAGTTCGAGTCGTCCCGCTTCCTCCGGCTCGCGCACGTGAAGGAGCTTCAGGACGAAGGCGAGCTCGACGGCAATCTGCGCCGGCGCGAGCCCGTCGCGATCGAGGGCGCAGGTGCCTGACATCGTCGAGGCCGTCGCGACACGCACCCCGGAGCGTACGCCGGTCCAGGCCTGCCGATCGTGCGGTGCGAAGGGGATCCAGGTGTTCCTGTCGCTCGGAGACATGCCGTTGCCGGATGCACTCCTGCGGACGGAGGATCTGGGACGCCACGAGCCGCGCTATCCCCTCGACGTCGCGTTCTGCCCGGGCTGCTCTCTCGTGCAGATCATCGAAGAGGTGCCGCCCGAGCGGCTGTTCGTCGACAACTACCTCTACTTCTCCTCGTTCTCGGAGGGCCTGGTGCGCCACTCGCGCGAGCACGCCCGGCGGCTGATTGCCGAGCGCAGCCTCGACAGCGACAGCCTCGTGGTCGAAGTGGCGTCGAACGACGGCTATCTGCTGCGCAACTTCACCGCGGCCGGCATCCCCGCGCTCGGCATCGATCCGGCTCCCGAGCAAGCGGCTGCGGCCGAGGAGGCGGGGGTGCCGACCCTGCGCGAGTTCTTCGGCGCCGACGTCGCGCGCAGGCTCCGTTCGGAGGGGAAGCGGGCGGACGTAATCGTGGCCAACAACGTGATGGCACACACCCCCTCGCTGAACAGCTTCGTCGAAGGCCTCGGCATCCTGCTGGCCGACGACGGCGTCGTCACCATCGAGAACACGTACGTGAAGGATCTGATCGACCATTGCGAGTTCGACACGATCTACCACGAGCACTTATGCTACTTCTCGTGCAGTGCGGTCGACGCGCTGGCTCGCCGGCACGGGCTGTACCTGAACGCGGTCGAGCACTTTCCGTCGCTCCAGGGCGGGACGCTTCGTTGGCACCTCGGCCACCGTCCCGCGGCCGAGCGGTCCGCCGTCGATTTTCTCCAGGCCGAGCTCGCAGCGGGCCTCACCGAGCTCGAGTACTACCGGGACTTCGGAACCCGCGTCGACGGGATCCGCACGGACCTAGCTGCGTTGCTCGGCTCTCTGCGCGCGAAGGGCAAGACGATCGCCGCGTACGGGGCCGCGGCCAAGGGGTCGACGCTCGTGAACTACGTGGGCATCGGTCCGGACCTGGTCGACTACGTCGTCGACCGGAACGTGCACAAGCAGGGCCTCTTCATGCCGGGTACGCATCTGCCGATACGGAAGCCGGAGACACTGCTCGAGACGATGCCCGACTACCTGCTGCTACTGGCCTGGAACTATCGCGACGAGATCGCGGAGCAGCAGGACGAATACGTGAGTCGCGGCGGCCGCTTCATCCTGCCCGTCCCCACGCCGACCGTCCTGTGACGGACGGGGTGGGGGCGGCGCCGACACCGGTACAAGGCGCAGTTGGCGCCGGTACCGGGTGTCCGGCATGTGGCGCCGACGAGGTCGTCGTCTTCCATGAACAGCACGAGATTCCGGTTCACAGCTGCCGGCTGATGGAGACGCGCGAGGAAGCGGAGTCCTTTCCGCGTGGATCGCTGCGGCTCGGGCTGTGCCACGTCTGCGGATTCATCACCAACACCGACTACGACCCCTCGCTCCAGAGCTACTTCGTGAGCTACGAGGAGACGCAGGGCTTCTCTCCCCGCTTCCGGGCGTTCATGAACGACCTGGCTCGAACGTGGCTCGACCGCTACGACCTCCACGACAAGGACGTGCTGGAGATCGGGTCGGGCAAAGGTGAGTTTCTCCTCGCGATGTGCGAGCTCGGGGCCCGCAGCGGGATCGGCATCGATCCGGCGATCGTCCGCGAGCGAGTGACCGGCGCAGCCGCGAACCGGGTGACGTTCGTCGAGGATCTCTACAGCGAGAGCTACGCCCACCTGACAGGGGACGCAGTGATCTGCCGTCATACCCTGGAACACATCCATCCCGTCGCCGGGTTCATGCGGATCATCCGTCGCTCGCTCGACGATCGCACGGGAACGGTGGTGCTCTTCGAGCTGCCCGATGCGTTGCGCGTCCTGCGCGAGTGCGCGTTCTGGGACATCTACTACGAGCACTGCTCGTACTTCACCCCCGGCTCGCTCGCCCGCCTCTTCCGGTCAACCGGCTTCGAGGTGCTCGACGTGAGTCTCGACTACGACGACCAGTACATCCTCGTGGAGGCGAGGCCGGCCGGCGAGCAACGGCA
The DNA here is from genome assembly GCA_050697615.1 of Gaiellaceae bacterium. Classification (GTDB taxonomy): domain Bacteria; phylum Actinomycetota; class Thermoleophilia; order Gaiellales; family Gaiellaceae; genus PALSA-600. The sequence goes on along the minus strand of JBOGZX010000434.1, from coordinate 12,502 downwards.
GCCGCTTCCGCATCCGCTCGAGGAGGATCCGGAGGAGATCGTCGACGCAGCGGCCACCTTCGTCCGCAACCTGGGCGAGATCGAGCGACGCTGGCTCGACGAGATTCGCGCGGCGCGCGGGAACGGCGGTCGGACCGTCGTCTGGGGATCGGGGTCGAAGGGCGTTTCCTTCTTGACGACGCTCGGGATCGGAAGCGAGGTTTCCCACGTCGTCGACATCAATCCCTACAAGCACGGGAAGTTCATGGCCGGAACGGGTCACGAGATCATCGCTCCCGACACGCTCCGCGACCTGCGCCCTGACCTCGTGATCGCCATGAACCCGATCTACCTGGGAGAGATCCAGCACGAGCTCGACCGGATGAACCTCGACGCACGCCTCGAGGCGGTCTAACCGACAGTGGCGACCGTCAGCATCGGGATCCCGGTCTACAACGGCGCGCGCTTTCTCGCGACCTCGCTCGAGTCGCTGCTCGACCAGACATACGAGGACATCGAGTTTCTCATCTCCGACAACGGCTCGACCGACGATACCGAGGAGATCTGCCGCGACTTCGCGTCACGCGACCGTCGGATCGCCTACCTGCGAGCAGACACGAATCGCGGCGCGTCGTGGAACTACCGGAATGTCGCGCACCGGACGCGCGGCCGCTACTTCAAGTGGGCGACGCACGACGACCTGCTTGCGCCGACGTACATCGAGAAGTGCGTCGAGGTCCTGGAGAGTGCGCCGGATTCCGTCGCGCTCGTCTATCCGCGGACGTCGATCATCGACGAGAACGGCGACACGGTGCGCGCGTACGAGGACAACCTCGACATCCGCGACCCGACGCCGCACGAGCGCCTACGCAGGCTCGTCGTCAACATCGTGATGAGCAATGCGTCCTTCGGCCTGATCCGCCGTTCCACGATCGAGCGCTCGCGCCTGCTCGACAGCTTCCCATCCGCGGACTACGTGATGATGGCCGAGTTCGCCATGCTCGGCGAGCTCTGGGAGATCCCCGACTTCCTCTTCTTCCGCCGCGAGCACCCGGGCATGTCGCGGGTGGCTCACAGGACTCCCGCGGAGGCGGCCGAGTGGTTCCAGCCCGGCAGCGGCGCTTCGCAGGGCAAGAGGGTGAACGAGTCGTGGCGGCTGTTTGTCGAGCATCTGCGCTCGATTCACGCTCTGCCTCTCGGCCGGCCGGAGCAGGCACGGTGCTATCGCGTGTTCCTGCCGGCATGGCTGCGGCGGCACGGCCCGCGGATGGCGACGGAGCCCTTCGGGGTCGAGTACACGCGAGGCTGGAAGCCGTTGCGCCCACCGGCTAGCGGCTGACGGCCGCTCGCGCGGTCGGTGCTAGCGAACCAACATCGCGAAGCCGAGCGCCAGCGCGGCGTTCACGACCACTGCGAGGCCGTAGATCCCGATCACGCTCAGTCGCCTCGACCACATGCGTTCGGTATCGGCTGTTCAGCGCAGAACCTGAAGGGAATTGTCCCTCAGGGCGCCGCGCTCGACCAGTCGACGGCGGGCTCCACGTCGGGCGGACGCCCGCTCGTCCGAACTCGCTGCTTGAGCGCCAGGGCGGGACGCTCGATGTAGCGGTAGGTCAGGGTCGAGAGAATCGTCGTCAGCGCAAGCACCTCGAGCAACGCGAGGGCCGCTCCGAGGGATCCGCTCTCTGTCAGGCCATGGTTTCGCAACTCCCGCAACAGGGGGTCGTGCCAGAGGAAGAGGCTGTACGAGACGACACCGGCCGCATACAGGGGGCGCCACTGCAGAATCCTCACGAGCACCGGGCGAGGCGAAGGGAGCACTACGATCGCCAGAAGGAGCCCGCAGGGAATCGCAAGCATCGTCTGCTCCTCGTCGAACGTGATTCGAGCGCCGTACGCGAGCTTCACCGCGACCAGAGCCAGGACGACTGCCGCCGCCGCCGCGATCCGCCGGAGCCAGGCGGAGGGCCGTAGCGCCCCCATCTCCCAGCGCACACGAAGGATGCTGACCAGCATGCCGACTCCGAACCAATCCGCGTGAATCGGGAAGTCGAACTGCCACCCGGGGCCGAACTGCACCAGCCTCGTTGCTCCGAGCGAGGCGAGCCCTACGACGAGCAGGAGCGCCGCCGGGGCGAGCGCCGCCCGCGTCGTGTCGACCAGGTCGCCGTTTGCGAGCAGAAAGCCACCGATGGAGAGAAGCGGCAGCACGATGTAGAAGACAACCTCGACGCACAACGACCATGCGGGGGCGATGCCGAGGCCGTGGAACGCGTTGTCGGGTCTGTAGGCGGCGACGTAATTCTGCAGGAAGAACATATTGGCGAGCAGTTGCTTCGGACGCTCGAGCAGCTCGTCCTGGAGGAAGATCGCGACCAGCAGGAGCACACCCCAGTACGCGGGGATGATCCTCAAGATGCGGTTGACGAAGTACTTGCGGACCGACGGGCGCGGCTTGCCTCGAATGATCGCCGATGCAAAGGGTCGATAGAGCAGGAATCCACTCAGCACGAAGAACATCGTCACGCCGACTCGCCCGTTCTTGAAGAGCTCGGTGACAGGCCCGAGAGAGACCCCGTTGACCGTCTGGTTGGTCGGATGTACCCACACGTGCCAGCCGAGCACGCCGAGCGCCGCCAGACCGCGCAGGCCCTCGATCCCGTTCAGACGGGTCTGCGGGGTGCCCGGGCCCGCCGCCGGCGCGCCCTGGGGATCGACGCCGGCGCGGGGCCGGAGCTGCCGCCCGATCCGAAGATTCAGCAAAGCCTCCCCTACCTCTCCCAGTTCGACCGAAGGTTCTCACCGGCCCGCCCCAGGCGACTCGTGCCGGATTCCTCGGCAGAGCGACCTTGCCCGTACATCGTACGACAACTCTGGCCGCTTTCGGCAGAGCGCGCGCTGGACGTGACTCCGGCTCTTCCAAGCCGAAAGGCTCGGGCGCATAGGCCCCACGTGATCTACTTCTCTACTGAGGCGACTTCCGCGCGTTTTGGCGGGTGCGAGACAGGGGAGCAGAAACGGTGCAAATCGAGCTACTGGACTCAGGATTCCTTCTGCCCGACCTGCGCGCGTCCCTCGAACGAGACGGTTTTCTCGCTGTGGGGTCGGGGGAACCGGCCACCCTCGAGGTCTGCGCCCCGGACATCCCCAGCTCGTTCGAGGCATCGGCGCTGATCACCGCGTCTGCGAATCGCTGGGCGTTGCTCAGAGGCGTGCCGATCACGATCCGCCCTCCGACGGGCGTGATCGCCCATCCTGCCGTCACCGCCGCACACCGCCGCAAGAGTCGGGCGCCGGGCGAGCCGACGGTCAGCATCGTGTTGCCGGTGTTCAACGGCGAGCCCTTTCTCGCAGCGACCTTCGATTCGCTGCTCGGCCAGTCGTACGCCGATTTCGACCTGATCGTCTGCGACAACGCCTCGGATGACGGAACGAGGGAGCTCTGCGAGGCGTACATGGAGCGCGACGATCGTGTCCGGTACCTCGGAAGCGACACCAATCGCGGCGCCGCCTGGAACTACAACCGCGGATTCGAAGTCGCGAGGGGGCGGTACTTCAAGTGGGCGTCGCACGATGACCTCTGCGCGCCGACCTATCTGGAGCGGTGTGTGGAGGTCCTCGACCGAGCACCCGAGTCCGTCGTCCTCGCCTATCCGAAGACCGTCCTGATTGACGGCAACGGTGATTTCGTGAGAGCGTACGAGGACGGACTGGATCTGCGCGACCCGAGGCCGCACAAGCGGCTTCGGAGCCTGGTTCGCAACCTCGTGATGAGCAACGCCGTGTTCGGGCTCATTCGTCGGGATGCGCTCGAGCAGACGAGGCGGCACGGAAACTACATCTCGGCCGATTACATCCTGCTCGCAGAGCTTGCGCTCCTCGGGCAGTTCTGGGAGATTCCCGAGCCCCTGTTCCTGCGCCGCGAGCACTCGAAGATGTCCCGGCGCGCGAACAGGAGCACGTACGAGCTCGCCGAGTGGTTCGAGACGGGCGCGGGCGACGCGAGCAGGGGTGAGTTCATGCGCCTGTTCGCCGAGTACATCGCCGCCCTCGACCGGGCTCCGCTTTCGCCGTTGGAACGCATGCGCGCCTATACGACCCTGCTCACGTGGCTGCGCCGCTTCCATCGGAGCATGCTCCGCGAGCTCGTGCCGCGCACTGCCGAGCCCGGGGCGGCCGTCCTGGAAGCCGGCTCGACGAAGCCTGCGACCGAACGAATCGCCGTGCAGGCCGCGACGAGAGATGCGCTGTGGTCGGTCGCTCCGAACTACACCTCGCAGGTGCAACTTCACATCGATCCGCAATTGACGATCGAGAGCGATCGCAAGGCTTTCACGACCATTCTCGTGAACCTCATCTCCAACGCCGTCCGTTACGGCCGCCCGCCGATCGAGATCGCTGCGGAGCTGAGCGACGAGTTCACTCTGACGATCCGGGACAAGGGCCGAGGCATTTCCCCGGCGTTCATGCCGCGGCTCTTCGAGCCCTTCTCGCGCAGCAGCGAGTCGGAGCACGCATCGGCGGGACTGGGTCTCGGCCTCGCGATCGCCTCGATGAGCGCACGGGAGACCGGCGGTAGTCTCACCTACGACCGTACCGACTCCAGCGGCGCCTGCTTCCGGCTCGTCCTCCCGCACTCCGCCCGCCTCGGAGAGCCGCCTCGCCAGGGCCGCTCACCTGTTCGCCCGCCGCTGCCGAGCGCGAACGTTCGGTTCTTCGCCGCGGCGACCTAGAGGCTCCGCCGAGCCCGTTGCGTCACGCTCGAAGCGAGCGTTGACGCGCGCCCGCTCGGCGTCCGCCCTCGCCGTGTCGTCTCTCGAGGAGAGCGAATCCCTCGGCGGGCCACCGTTCGCTGTGCGGTTCGGCGGTATGCAGCGTCCCCCGAATTGGGGCTCAGAGTCCTGACGGAGCGGCCGATTGAAGGCGGGACGCCGTATCCGAGGCAAGGAGAGGATCTTGTTCCGCCGCCAGCTCGCTCATGTCCGCTCGCTGCTCTTCGAACGCACCTCGCTCGCCGTTACGCTCCTCGGTCTCGTGGCCGCCCTGGGCGTCGCGTCTGCGTTCGGGCTCACCAGGGCTTCCGCGGCGGTCACCTGGAGTGGCGACTACGAGTCGGGAGACTTCTCTCAGTGGACCCTCGGCGTCCAGGAGAAGGTCAGCGGCCGCGCGACGATCGTGACGAGCCCGGACCGTCAGGGACGGTATGCAGCCCGTTACGAGGTCGACCCGGGAGACAACAACGTCGCCGGCTCCGGGAGCGGCGAGCGCACCGAGTCGCTGACCAGCCAGGCGACCACCGATGGATACGAGGGCCACGAGGACTGGTACGCGTGGTCGACGATGTTCGCACCCGGGTTCAGCTCGAACTACTCCGCCTGGAACGCGTTCACGCAGTTCCATCAGACCGGCGCCACCGGCCAGGCGATGTCGTTCGACATTGCCCAGAACACGATCATGTTCCTGTCCTACGGCGGCGACCCGGCCAACCCGACCCGGTGCCAGGCGATCATCGACCAGAACAAGCAGAACGGCGTCTGGTACGACTTCGTCTTCCACGTCAAGTGGTCATCCGACCCGTCCGTCGGATTCTTCGAGATCTTCGAGAACGGAAAGCAGGTCGTGCCGAAGACGAGCTGCACCACGCTCTACGACGGACAGGGCGTCTACATGAAGCAGGGCTACTATCGAAACGCCCAGTCGAACACCGCCGTCGTCTACGACGACGGAACGCGCCGCGGCGACAGCTATTCGGACGTGATCGCCGACTTCCCCGCAGGCACGTGGCCGAGCCAGCCGGGCGGCTCGATCTCGGCGCCGACCACCGCGCCGACCACGACAGCCGCTCCCACGACGACCAGCGCTCCGACGACGACCAGCGCCCCCACGACGACCAGCGCCCCCACGACGACCAGCGCCCCGACACCCACGACCAGCTCCACCACCACGTCGTCCACGACGACGACCGCCCCCACGACCACCGCGACGCCGACCACCAGCGCGCCCCCGACAACCACGACGAGCACGACCCCATCGCCGGCGTCGCCCCCGCCCAGCCTCTCAAAGGGGAACAACAACGGCAACAACGGGAAGAAGCCGCCGAAGAAGAGCGACGGCGAGACCCGGCTCCTCGCTGACGCGAGCGTCGTGCGACGTGCACCGGCGGCCCGGAACGTTCGCGTGATCGCGGCGGTCGTCTCGGCGAGCCACGTCGGCAGCCTCCGGATCTCGGTGGTGTCGAGGCGAGGACAGCATCTGAGAATCCCCATTCTCGGGCGCAGCCGCGTCGGCTCGATCGAGACGCGGTACTGGCGCAAGACGCTGGTCACGGGGCCTGTTCAGGACGGCCGTGCGGCCCTCTGGCTGCGCGTTCCGCAGGCCCGCCTGCTGCACGGCAAGCGCTACACGCTGCGTGTTCGCGCCGTCGAGCCGTCCGGCCTCAAGACCGTGTATCTGCCCTTCCGGGGCTGAGGCTCCTGGTCATAAGCAGCGTCACTCGAGCCGCGGGCGATCTCAAGTCGTCCGCGGCTCGTTGAGGCGGGCGGGCCGAATCCCTCGAATGCGGGTCGGCACGGGGCAAGTCGCGTCCGATCCCGTGTACGTGCGCATGCACCTCAGCCGCCGCGGTTCGCCTCCGCGTTCGATGCTCGTCGGAATCGCGATCGCGCTCGTCGTCGTCGGAACCGCGAGCGGAGGCGGCGGAAAGCAGTCGCCCGGGAAACAGCCGCCCGTCAACACGAGCCCCCCGACTGTCGCCGGCACGACCGAGGTGGGGCAGGCGCTCACTGGCAGCCCAGGTTCGTGGAGCGGCCCCGGAGCCGCATTCGGCTACCAGTGGCTGCGCTGCGACTCGAGCGGTGCCGGTTGCTCTGCGATTGCAGGCGCCGGTGGATCGGCATATTCACTCGCGGCCGCAGAGGCGGGCAGCACGCTTCGGCTCGTGGTTACGGCGAGCAATCGAAATGGATCGGCGTCGGCGACGTCCGCGGCCACGGCCGTCGTTGCATGGTCGACGCCGTCCGGGGCCCCGGCCCCGGCTCCGGCCTCGGCACCGACCAACATGGCTCCTCCTTCCATCAGCGGCACTCCACAGCCGGGCGTGACCCTCTCCGCGTCTGACGGATCGTGGGACGGCACCGCGCCGATCGCCTATGGGTATCAGTGGCAGGACTGCGATTCGAACGGCGCGAGCTGTGCTGCAATCGTCGGTGCGGGCGGCGCAACGTACGCGTTGTCGACCAGTGACGTCGGTCACGCTATCCGGGTTGCCGTCAGCGCCGAGAACAGCGCCGGCGAGACGACCGCATCGTCAGCCGCGACGACTGCGGTGCAGGGACCGCCCCCCGCTGCGACGCCGCAGCCGTCGTTCCCGATCCGTGCGGCCTTTTACTACCCGTGGTATCCCGAGACCTGGACGGTCAACGGGGCTCACGTCTTCTACCACCCCTCGCTGGCTTACTACTCGACGGCCGACACCGCTACCCAGCAGGCGCACATCCGGGAGTTGGAGTACGCCGGCATGAATGCGGCCATCTCCTCGTGGTGGGGTCCGGGCCATTACACGGACACGCGGCTGAAGCAGTTGATGCAGACGACCGTTTCGATGGGCTCCCCGCTGAAATGGGCGGTCTATTACGAGAACGAGGGTTACGGCAACCCGAGCGTCAGTCAGATCAGCTCCGACCTCGAGTACATCCGCGACAATCTCGCCACCAGCTCGGCGTACTTGAAGGTCGGAGGGAAATTCGTCGTCTTCGTCTACAACGCCGACGACACGACGTGCGATGTCGCAGACCGCTGGAAGCAAGCCAACAGCCAGCTCGGAAGCCCTGCCTACATCGACCTCAAAGTGTTCCTCGGCTACAGAACCTGCGCGAGTCAGCCCAACTCCTGGCACCAGTACGGACCGAACGCCCCAGCGGACGATCAGCCCGGCTACTCGTACAGCATCTCGCCGGGCTGGTGGCGCGCCGATCAGCCGAGCCCGCTGCTCGGCCGCGACCCTGTCCGCTGGGCCAACAACGTCGCCGCCATGGCCGCCTCGGGCGAGCCATGGCAACTGGTCACGACGTTCAACGAATGGACAGAGGGAACCGCGATCGAGTCGGCGCAGGAGTGGTCGTCTTCGTCGGGCTATGGCACTTACGTCGACGCGCTCCACAGGGCGTTACCCACGCCCTGAACGCTATTCCCCCACCGCGGGTAGGTCGCGGGCCGGCTCCCCGAACTCCCGGGCCGCGCAGGTCGGGCAGTAGAACGCGAGCGTCGGCGGCTCGTTCAGCTCCGGCTCGTCGACGCGGTAGGCCCGCCAGCCGGCCCAGCGGAGGCCGCTCGAGGAGCGGCACTCGACGCAGGTCACGGTCGCGGCGCCGGCGGCGCGGCGACCGTGCTCGCGTGCGTCTGTCGCCCGTCCGTCCGCCATGCCTCCCACCATGGCCTCTTCTCGCAGGGCGCGCGCTAGCCGTTCTGACGGCTTCGCGCGACCTCCGTCGTGCCTCCTTCGAGGGATCCCGCGGTGACCGCTGCCTGAACGACGCCCTTGTGCGACGGACTCCGACGCGCGAAGATCGACCGGTCAGCACTTTGAACACGTGCCCCCACCCGCCGGTCTCGGGAGAGTCGCGATGCGCAGCCGCAACGACAGCCCGCCCGAAGGCCTCGCGCTCGCGACGATCCAGCAGTCCCTGATCTACGACGCACTCGACCGCTCGCCCGCGCTCGTCTTCGTCGCCGACGACGAGATGCGGTACCTCGCGGTGAACGAGACCGCCTGCAGCGTGCTCGGCTACACGCGCGAGGAACTGCTGGGCCTGCACGTCCCCGACGTCTCCGCGTCGCCCGACGCGCCGACGGACTACCGCGAGTTGATGGACGCCCGGGCGCGGCGAGGCGTCGACACGATCCGGACGAAGGACGGCCGAACCCTCTCGATGGCCTACCGCGCGTTCGAGGTGACGGTCGCGGCAATGCCCTACTTCGTCTGTATCGGCTTCCTCGACGACGAGGTCTGACCCTCTTCTCTCGCAACCCCCGGCCACCAGTTCCAGCGGCCGAGGATGGCCATCAGCGAGGGGACGAGGAGCGCGCGGACGATCGACGCGTCGATCGCGACGGCGAGCGCGATCCCGACGCCTACCTCCTTGATCAGAATCACCTGCGAGGTCGCGAACGAGCCGACGGCGATGCAGAAGAGGAGCGCAGCCGCGGTGACGATGCGGCCGGTGCGCTCGAGCCCGACGGCGACGGCCTCGCGGTTCGGCAGCCCCGCGTCCCACGCTTCTCTGATCCGCGTGAGCAGGAACACGCCGTAGTCGGTCGCCAGCCCGAAAGAGATCGCGAACAGAAGCACCGGCACCGTCAGCTGGAGCGCGCCCTGGCCGCGATAGGCGAGCGCACCTTCCAGGCGTCCGTCCTGGAAGACCGCGACGAGGATGCCGAGCGTCGCGGCGAGCGTGAGCGCGTTCATCAGGAGCGCCTTCAGCGGCAGCAGGAGCGAACGCGTCGCGAGGTACAGGAGCAGGTACGTCGCGATGCAGATGAGGACGATTCCGAGCGGCAGGCGCGAGCCGATCGTGTGCTTCTGGTCGAGAAACTGCGCCGTCCCGCCGCCGACGAGCGCATCGCCGGGAATCGCGCGCATCGAGCGGACGAGCCGCGCGGCAGACGCGGAGAGGAACGTCGTCCCCGACGACGCCTGCACCTCCCACACTCCGGGCCCCTCGCGTCGCGGCTTCCCTACGAGCGCGGCGTCCGGCAGCCTGCGCACCGCGGCGGCGTAGGCGCGTGCCTGCGTCTCGCCTCCCGGCACCGCTGCGTAGACCGGCGACGAGGCGGTCGGGGCGAAGTCGCGGCGCAGCGCCGTGTCGACGATGCGCGCGCTCGCGGTCGTCGGCAGGACGGAGGCGTCGATGCCGGTGAAGCGCATCGACGCTGCGGGGATGCAGGCCAGCGCCAGGAGCCCGGTCGCGGCGAGCGCCACCGGCACGGGGTGGCGCATCAGCCCGTGCGCCAGGCGGTACCAGCCCCCGGGCACGCCGAGGGCGGTGCGCTCGGCCGCCCTGCGCCAACGTCGCGGCGAGAGCGCGTTCACGCGCGGGCCCAGGAGATGCAGGAGCGGCGGCAGCACGGTGAGCGCGATCAGCCCGGCGAGCGGACCCACGAGGCCGCCGGCGATGCCCATCGAGCGCAGGAAGCCGAGCGGGAAGACGGCCAGCGTGGCGATCGCGGCTCCCACCGTGATCGAGCTGAACGCGACCGTTCTCCCGGCGGTGCGAAGCGTCGCACGGGTCGCCTCGACACCGGGACCGTGGCGCGCGAGCTCCTCCCGATAGCGCGACACGAGCAGCAGGCTGTAGTCGATTCCCAGCCCGAGCCCGGCCCCCGTGACGATGTTGAGCGCGTACGTCGAGATCGGGGTGACGACGTTGAGCCCGCGGAGCATCAGCAGCGAGCCGAGGATCGTCAACACGCCGCAGAGCAGCGGTAGCAGGGCGGCGACGAGGCTCTGGAAGACGAGCAGGGCGAGCACGAACAGGACCGGGAGCGCAAGCGCCTCGGCGTGCGTCAGGTCGTGCTGGACCTGGTGGTTCACCTGGACGGTCGCGAGCGCGGTTCCGCCGACGTCCGTCCCCTGCACGACCGCCAGCCTGCCCGCGGTGCGCTCAGCCGCCTGCCGCCAGAGCTCCTGCGAGACGTCGCCGCGCGCGTACGCGGCAAGGAGCGCCTCGCGGCGATCGAGTGAGAACACCGGCGGTGCGACGGCGGGGAACGCCGACTCGATGCGGATCAGATCCGCGACGCGCTGCAGTCGCCGCGCACTCGGCCGCCGCACGAGAACGAGCAGCTGGGGAGCCGCCGACAGTCCCGAAGCACGCTCGATCGCCGCGTCCGCACGCACGCTCTCGCTTCCCTGCGCGACGAAGTCGTTGGAGGCGCGGCCGAGCAGCCTCGGCGCCTGCAGCCCGAACACGCCGGCGAGCACTGCGAAGACGACCGCGACCGCGAGGACACGCCGGGGAGCGCGCACCGCGAGTGATGCCAGAAGGTTCAGGAACGCTCCTCTACGCGGGCGTGATCGGTGCGGCGGACGCGCGCATCGCGGCGAACGCTAACGCTCAGGCGGAGTGCGGCCGTACGGGATTGACGGCGATCGCTCCGCCGTCGATCGAGTAGACGCTGCCGGTGACGAACGCGGCGGCCTCGCTCAGCAGGAAGCCGACGACGCTCGCGACCTCCCCGGTTGTGCCGACGCGCCGGAGCGGCGCCAGGCGACCGCGATCCGACGTCCCGGCCGTCCCCGTGCTCGTCCCCGACGGCGGCAGCAGGTTCGTGGGGACGATGCCGGGCGCGACCGCGTTCACACGGATCCCGAGTGGTCCTCCGTAGACGGCGGCCGAGCGCATCAGGCCGAGGAGCGCATGCTTGCTCGTGTGGTAGGCGACGAGGTCGGCTCCGCCGCCGAACGAGCAGATCGACGCCGTGATCACGACCGAGCCGGCGCTCTCCTGCGCCGCGTACTGCCTGAACGCGGCGCGCAGGCCGAGGAAGGTGCCGCGGACGTTCACCGCCATCACACGGTCGAACTCCTCCACCGACGCGTCCGGCAGAAACGCCGTCGCGCCTGCGATGCCCGCGTTCAGGTGATAGAGGTCGACGCGACCGAACCGTGCAATCGCGGCGGCCATGTACGCGTCGACGCCGGCCTCGTCCGACACGTCGGCGCAGATCGCCTGAACGTCTTCCCCGAGCTCAGCCGCGAGCTGCTCGGCCGCGCCCCGATTCGTGTCGACGACGGCGACACGGGCGCCGGCCGACGAGAGCGCCCGCACAACTCCCGCGCCGATTCCGCCCCCACCGCCCGTCACGAGCGCGACCTTGCCCTCCATCGTGTCTCCTCCGTTCTTCGCGGGCTCGCGTTTTCCGGGCCTTGACTTTCTCGATGCGATGATCGAGACTCGCAGATTGTATGACGATATGTCGAGCTTACGGCATGGCCATCCGACGAACAAGTGACGAGCACGTGACCTGCGACCCCGCAGCCCGTTGACGGCCCCTCCCGACCCAGCTGTTACCTCCGCGGCCGCCGAACAGCCGCAGTACGACCTGACCTCGCGCGTCGAGCGCGTCGCGGCGCCGCTGCGCGAGCAGGTCCTCGACCTGCTGCGCCGCGAGATCGTGGAGCTTCGCTTCCAGCCGGGTCAGCGGCTCGTCGAGCGCGAGCTGATCGAGCGCCTCGGCGTCTCGCGCACCACGATCCGCGAAGCGCTCCGAGAGCTCGCCGCCGAAGGGCTCGTGACGTCGATCCCGCAGAAAGGTTCGATCGTCGCGGTGCCGTCGTCGAAGGAGGCGGCGGAGGTGTACGAGGTTCGCGCGCTGCTCGAAGGAGCGGCCGCGCGGCAGTTCACCGAACGGGCCACCGAGGTGCATCTCGCATCGCTCCGGGGTGCGTTCGCCGCCGTCGAGCTCGCCGCTCGAGCGGACGATCCGAAGGCGCTGCTCACGGCCAAGGATCAGTTCTACGAGGTGC
>JBOGZX010000433.1:0-4651 GCA_050697615.1 Gaiellaceae bacterium | reverse complement strand
CCTGTGCGGCGACCATCTTCCGGATCAGCGCCGGGATCACGTGCGATGTCTCGAGATCGGCGTTGTCACCCGGCCCGTAGAGGTTCACAGGCAGCAGGAAGACCGAGTCGAGCTGATCTTGGTCTCGATACCCCTGAGCGCCGACGAGCAGAGCCTTCGTTGCCACCCCGTACGGTGCGTTCGTCTCCTCCGGATAGCCGTTCCACAGGTCGCCCTCGTGGAACGGCACGGGCGTGAGCTTCGGATAGGCGCAGACCGTGCCGGCGAGCACGAGCTTCCGCGTCCCGCGCAGGCGGCACAGCTCGAGCACGTGCGCGCCCATCATCAGGTTGGCGTACCAGTAGCGTCCGGGATTGGCGCGATTCGCGCCGATGCCGCCGACCTCGGCCGCGAGGTGATAGACGAGCTCGGGGCTCGCTTCCTCGAAGAGCCGCTCCGTGTCGTCGAAGCGCGTCAGGTCGTAGTCGCGGCGCCGCGGGACGGACACCTCGTGTCCGTCGCGCTCGAGCAGCGCGACCAGGTGCGAGCCGAGGAAGCCGGCCCCGCCCGTGACGAGGATCCTGCTCACGGCCGGGCGACCGCCTCCGGCGCCAGCCAGTCGACGCGGCCGATCCAGCGCTCGCGGTTGGAGGCGTACCAGCGGATCGTGCGTGAGACGCCCTCCTCCCACGAGACCTTCGGCTTCCAGCCCGTCTCGCGCTCGAGCTTGTCGTAGCCGACCCGGAGCGCCATCACGTCGGTTGCGCCCGGCCGCAGCCGGCTCTCGTTCGTGACGACGTGCCGGTCGTCCGGCCAGAGGCCGAGCTCGACGCCCGTTCTCAGGATCAGGTCGCACCAGTCGGACATGGCGATGTTCTCGCCCTGTCCGTACACGTAGACGTCGCCGGGCACGCCGCGGGCCGCGACGGTGAGGTGGCCGCGGACGCCGTCGGTCGTGAAGCAGAAGTCGCGCAGCGGCTCCAGCGCGCCGAGCTCGATCTCGGGGCGCGTCAGGGCCTGCGTGATGATCGTGCCGGTCACGTAGCGGGGGTTCTGCCGTGGGCCGTAGTTGTTGAACATCCGCGTCACGACCCCGGGGACGCCGTAGGCGTCGTGGTAGTTCATCGTCAGGAAGTCCGCCGCCACCTTCGCGGTCGCGTAGATCGACTTCGGGTTGATCGGCGAGCGCTCGTGGAGGATCAACCCGCCGGCCTCGTCGAAGTCGTGGTGGTGGGCGACCGACTCGCGGACGTTGCCGTACTCCTCCGAGGTGCCCGCCGTGTCGAACTTCTCGAGCTCCACCCCCTGGTCGACGACCGACTGCAGGAGGTTCAGCGTGCCGACGGTGTTGGCCATCACGGTCTCGTAGGGGCGGTGCCACGACTCGCCTACGTGGGCCTGCGCGCCGAGATGGAAGACGAACGGCCGGTCCGCGGCCCCGGCCAGGTCGCGCATCAGGTAGTCGATCGACGTCTTGTCGGTCAGGTCGGCGAACACGACGCGCAGCCGCCGGCGGAGATGGCCGATGTTGTTGAGCGCGCCCGACGAGGTCGCGCGGACGAACGCGACCACGTTCGCATCGAGGTGAACGAGCGCCTCCGTCAAATGGGAGCCGATGAACCCGTCGGCGCCGGTGACGAGACACGTCCGATCTGAGTATGCGTCGCCGAACTCGGCGCGCAGGGCGTCGAGCTCACCCTGTTTCCAGGTGGCTGTATCGTCGCCGGGCACGGATGGAGGGTAATCGCTCACGGAGTCGGAGTGCGGTTCGCAGCGGGCTTCTGACGGGGATCTCCACCGCCGCTGTCAGCGGCTCGGCGGCGGTGCTCGGCGTCATTCTCTCCCGGAAGTTTGGGCACGGCGTAAAGACGGACGGGTTCTTCGCCGCCTACGGTCCCTATCTCGCCCTCGTGCTCGTCGCCGGGTCGTTGCGGGTCGTCGTGCTGCCCCGCTTCGTCGCAGCGCGCTCGGCCGGCCGGCTGTCGCACGAGGTGGGCACGTGGGCCTCTGGGCTCGCTGCGCCGCTGGCGCTCGTCGTCGTCGTCTCGATCGTGTGGCCGCACCTGATCGCCGACGCGCTGACGTCGAATCCGGCGGCGCGCGACTACGCTGCCGAGCTGCTGCCCTGGATCGTCCCGTCCGCTGTCGCGCAGATCTACGGCGGGCTGGTGGCGAGCGCGCTCGCCGCGCTCGACGACTACGAGTGGGCCGCCCTCGGCTTCGCGGCCGGCTCGGTCGCCGGAGTCGTGCTGACGCTTGCGACGATCGGCCATGGCGTGATCGCGCTGGGCTGGGGTCTGGCGTTGAACGGCGGGCTGTCGCTCGGCGCGCCGCTCGTGCCGCTCCTCGTGTGGCGCGGCTTCGGCCTTCCCGACGGACGTGTGTGGGGCCGGCTGCTCGAGCTGGGCGAGGGCGTGGCTCTGCCGATCGCGCTGCAGGGGCTGTACCTGATCGGCTACCGGTTCGCCTCGGGTCTCGGCCCCGGCCGCGGCACGACGTTTTCCTACGCATACCTGATCGCCGCGTTCCTCGTCGCGGTGACCGCGGCGTCCGCTGCGCTCGTCTCGACGGTTCCCTTCGCCCGCGAGGGCGCGTCTTCCGAGCGCGTCGCCCGTCACGTCGTCGCGATCTCGTGGCTCTCGCTGGCGATCGTCGGCGCCGCCGCGGGCGTCTTCGCGCTTGCCGGCGAGCCGCTCGTGCGTCGCGTGCTCGGCTCGAGCTACGCGGGTGGCACCGGTGAGGAGCTCGGCCGCCTCGTCGTCTACCTCGCGCCCTGGATGGTCGTCTCGGTTGCCGTGACGGTGGCGTATCCGCTCGTCTTCGTGCGCGGACGCGCGCGCTGGCTGCCGGCGCTCGCGGGCGTGGCGCTGCTCGTGCACGTGCTCGTCGAGTGGGCCGGGCAGACGGCGTTCGGTCTCGCCGGGGTGGCGGGCGGGATGGCGATCACGACGGCGCTCGTCCTGCTGGCGCTGCTCGGCGCGCTCGGCGCCGCCCGGCGCGTCGCCCACGGTGTCGCCACCGCCGCACTCGTGTGTGGCGCGCTGGCGGCCTGCGCGTTCGGGATCCCGAGGATCGTCGCCGGCCCCGTGCTCTCGGCGGCTGTCGGGCTGATCGCTTACGCCGGCGTGCTCGCCGTCTGGCGCCCGCCGGGGCTGCGTCACGCGTGGGCGTACGTGCGGGCGTTGCAGTAGCGTTCGCGCCCGTGGCGGCCGGTGTCAAGGAGCTCGTCCGACGGCTCGGGCGCACGACCG
This sequence comes from Gaiellaceae bacterium, assembly GCA_050697615.1. Taxonomy (GTDB): domain Bacteria; phylum Actinomycetota; class Thermoleophilia; order Gaiellales; family Gaiellaceae; genus PALSA-600. The sequence goes on along the minus strand of JBOGZX010000433.1, from coordinate 1,421 downwards.
TCGGCAAGAACCTCATCCACGCCTCGGTCCTGCGCGACCCGGCGTCGATGCGCTTCCGGAATGTCGAGCGCTGGCCGCCCGACCTGCGCGGCTTCGAGGATCTGGCCTTCCTCTTCTCCTCGAACCAGCTCAACCACGGCGTCGCGTCGCTGCAGATCGACGAGGCGGCGCTGCTCTACCGGCTCGCGCGCGACGCGAGTAGCGGGCCCTTCGTCGAGATCGGGCGTTTCAAGGGCGGCAGCACCCTGATCTTCGCGTCGGCGCTGCCCGACGGCGTCGAGCTGTGGTCGTACGACCTGCACGTGGCCCTGCGACCCGACCTGCCGGGCGCGCAGCTCGACGCCGAGCTGACGGACGCGCTCGCCCGCTACGGCCTCGAGAGCAAGGTGCACCTGATCGTCGCCGACTCGCAGACGGTGGATCCGCCGCCCGGTCCGCTCGAGCTGCTCTTCGTCGACGGCGACCATTCGTACGAGGGCGCGAAGGCCGACCACCGGCGCTGGAGCGAGCTCGTCGGCCGCGGTGGACACGTGCTCTTCCACGATGCCGTCGATGCGGGCGGCTACGGCAACGTCTACCCCGGCGTTGCCCGCACGGTCGCCGAGATCGCGTCGGAGCCGGGATGGGAGCGGCAGCCGGGCGCCGGCTCGATCGCGCACTTCGTCCGGCTGTGACTCCTCGCCTCGTCGCGGTCGTCCTGAACTGGAACGGCGGCGACGACACGCTCGCTGCGCTCGCGTCGCTCGAGGGGATCGAGACGATCTGCGTCGACAACGGCTCGACCGACGGCTCGGACGGTCAGGTCGAGCGAAGCTTTCCGCAGGTGGAGCTGCTGCGCCTCGGCGCCAACCTCGGCTTCGCCGGCGGCAACAACGCCGGCATCCGTCGTGCGCTGGAGCGCGGCGCCGACTGGGTGCTGCTGCTGAACAACGACGCAGAGGCCGAGCCGGGGCTGGCGGCGGCACTCCTCGAGGCGGCGCGTGCGCGGCCCGACGCGGGGCTGCTCGCCTGCAAGATCGTCGACGCCGGCGGCCGCAACGTGCAGTACGCGGGGGCATCCTTCAACGCGCGTCTCGGATACTCCGGTCGGGTCGCGACCGACGGAGCCGACGAGCTGCGCGACGTCGGGCGCGCCGACGGGGCGGCGTTCGCGGTCTCGCGCGCGGCCGCAGAGCGTGCGGGACTGCTCGACGAGATGCTCTTCCTGTACGTCGAGGATGTCGAGTGGTCGCTGCGCGTGCGGGCGGCCGGCTTCTCCGTCGTGTTCGTCCCCGACGCGAGCGTCCGCCACAGGGGATCGACCGCCTCGGGCGGGGCGGCGTCGACGACGAACCTCTACTACGACACCCGGAACACGATCGCGGTCGCCGAGCGGTACGCGCCGCTGCCACCCGGGCTCCGTGCGCTGCGCCGGGGAGTGG
>JBOGZX010000432.1:0-2085 GCA_050697615.1 Gaiellaceae bacterium | reverse complement strand
GGCTTCGGGGTCACCTTGAAGCAGGTGTTCAAGAAGCCGATCACGCAGCAGTATCCGGAGTACAAGCGGCCGATCTACCCGCGCTTCCGCGGCCGGCACCGGCTCTGGCGGCACGAGAACGGGCTCGAGAAGTGCGTCGGCTGCTCGCTCTGCGCGGCCGCCTGCCCCGCCGACTGCATCCGCGTCGTCGCGGCCGAGAACACCGCCGACAACCGCGTCTCGCCCGGCGAGCGCTACGCCCGCATCTACGAGATCAACATGTCGCGCTGCATCTTCTGCGGCTACTGCGAGCTCGCATGCCCCTTCGACGCGATCACGCTCGGCAACGACTTCGAGATCTCCGAGTACAACCGCGACGACCTGATCTACACGAAGGACATGCTGCTCGCCCCGCCGCTCAAGCAGGTTCCGGTCGCCGACCGCGACCTCTACGACACGCCGATCCCCTACTACGAGGATCACTCGTAGTGGCGAACGTGATCGTCTGGATCGTCTGGTTCGTGGCGGCGTTCGCGTGCCTCTCGACGGCGCTCGCGGTCGTCAGCCTCCGGAATCCGTTCTACTCGGCGCTGTCGCTGATCGGGAACCTCGCCTCGCTCGCGGTGCTCTTCCTGCTGCTCGCCGGCGAGTTCGTCGCGGCCGGCCAGGTGCTCGTCTACGGCGGCGCCGTGATGGTGATGTTCCTGTTCGTGATCGCCTACCTCGGCGACCGCAGCGAGGACTCGCCGTGGTCGGGAGGGCCGTCGTGGCAGGTCGTCGGGTCCGTGACCGCGGGCGGCGCGATCCTGGCCGAGGTGATCGTCGTCGTGGCCCTGAAAGCGGGCGACTTCCTGTCGAAGCCGCGGCACATCGGCCGCTCGTTCGGCTCGCCCGCCTCGATCGGCAAGCTGTTCCTCACCGATCACCTGCTGGCGTTCGAGATCACCTCGATCGTGCTGCTCGTCGCCGCCGTCGGCGGGGTGGTGCTCGGCGCACACGCACGACAGCTCGAGGGAGACGCGAATGCACGGTCCTGATCCACAGTGGTACGTGGTGCTGAGCGCGCTCCTGTTCGCGACCGGCGTGCTCGGCGTGATGCTCCGCCGCTCGCCGCTGATCATCCTGCTCTCGATCGAGATCATGCTCAACTCGGCCAACATGCTCCTGATCGCGTTCTCGCGCCTGCACGGCCATGAGGACGGGCAGGTGTTCGCGATCTCGGTGATGGCCGTCGCCGCGTCCGAGGTCGTGGTCGGCCTCGGGATGATCGTCGCGCTCGGACGCCGGGGCGTCGAGCTCGACGTCGACAAGCTCAGGACGCTGCGCGGCTAGCCGATGACGATCGCCGCGTGGATCTGCCTGCTGCTGCCGCTTGCCTCAACGCTCGCGATCACGGGCGCCGGCACGAGCATCTCGCGCCGCGCCGCCGGCTACGTCGCGACGCTCACGACGATGGGCTCGTTCGTCGCGGCAGCCGTCGCGTTCTTCGAGATGTGGAGCCGGTCGGGAAGCGGCCGCGTCCAGACCACCACCTCCTGGACCTGGCTCGCGGCGGGTCCGTACCACTTCGGGCTCACGCTGCTCGTCGACCAGCTGAGCGTGATGATGATGCTGATCGTCGCCGGTGTGAGCTCGCTGATCATCGCATACTCGGTCGGCTACATGGACGGCGAGGACGAGGAGCGGCGGTACTTCGCCTACATGTCGCTGTTCGTGTTCTCGATGCTCCTGCTGGTGCAGGCGGGCAACCTGCTGCTGCTGCTGGCCGGCTGGGGCATGGTCGGGCTGTCGAGCTACCTGTTGATCGGCTACTACCAGGATCGCGCCTCGGCGGTCGCGGCGGCCAAGAAGGCGTTCATCATGAACGCGTTCGGCGACGCGACGATGGCGCTCGCGTTCTTCGCGCTGATCCAGAAGACCGGGACGCTCGACTATGGGACGGCGTTCGCGAAGGCGCACGGGCTCTCGCACCTGACGCTGAACCTGGTCGCGCTCGGCCTGCTCGGCGGTGCCGTGGCGAAGTCGGCGCAACTGCCGCTGCAGACGTGGCTCCCGGACGCGATGGAAGGTCCGACGCCGGTGAGCGCCCTCATCCATTCGGCCACC
>JBOGZX010000431.1:0-3822 GCA_050697615.1 Gaiellaceae bacterium | reverse complement strand
GTGTACAGCGCCGCGGTCGCGCGCTCGCGCTCGCCCGCGGAGTCGGTGAGCTCCTCCTCGGCCCGCTCGCGCTCGGCCACGAGCGCCGTGATCTGCTCGTCGAGCAGGCGCCGCTCCTCGACGGTCGCGGCACGCCGCACCCCGGCCTCGGCGCGGCGTTCGGCGAGCCGGGCCAGGTCGAGCGTGGCGATTGCCGCCTGCAGCCGGCCGATCTCGACCGCGAGCTTCTCCGCCCGCTCGGCGGCCGTCGCCTGCGAGGCGAGCGGCCGCAGCCGCTTTCGGACCTCGTCCTCGAGGTCGCGGGCCCGGTCGACCTGCACGGCGACGCGCGCGAGCTTCAGCTCGGCCCGGTGGCGGCGACGCTTGAAGCGGCCGAGTCCGGCCGCCTCCTCGATCAGCTCGCGGCGCTCCTGCGGCTTCGAGTTGAGAACCGTCTCGACGCGGCCCTGCGAGATCACCGATCGCAGCCCGCCGCCGAGCCCCACGTCGGAGAGCAGCTCGACGAGGTCGATCCGCCGCACCGGCGCCCGGTTGACGAGGTACTGGCCCTCGCCGCCGCGCTGCAGCCGCCGCGCGACCGACACTTCCGCGTACGGCAGGTCGGGCCAGGCGCCGTCGGCGTTGTCGAAGAGCAGAGCGACCTCGCAGAGGTCGGTCGGCTGACGGCCCGCGGAGCCCGCGAACAGCACGTCGTCGGGCTTCTCGGCCCGTAGCTCGCCCGGGCTCATCGAGCCCGTCGCCCAGAGGATCGAGTCGGAGACGTTCGACTTGCCGGAGCCGTTGGGCCCGACGACGACTGCGACGCCCGGCTCGAGACGGATCTCGACCGGGTCCACGAACGACTTGAACCCGCGCAGGGTGATGGCCTTCAGGTGCACCGGTGAAAGTATCGCGGGGGCCGCGGACAGCCCCGCCCAGGAGGCCGCGACGAGATCCTCCAGGCCCCGAGCGAGCAGGTAGACGCCGGATCTCCGGGTCGCGGTCAACGACGGCTCGTACCCGGCTGGATCAGGCTTCGATAGCCGTCGAGAGCGCCTGCTGGGCGGCCGCCTGCTCGGCATCCTTCTTCGACTGCCCGACACCTCGCCCCGCCTCGTCGCCGTCGATCACCGCGACGGCCGTGAACGAGCGGTCGTGCGGCGGGCCCTCGACCTCCACCACCGCGTAGGAGACCGAACGGCCCGTCCGCGCGAGCTGTTCCTGCAGCTCCGTCTTGTGGTCGACGTGGGTCGTGAGCGTGTACTCGATCTGAGCCTCGAAGGCCGCCACGATCGCCGGCTCGACCGCCTCGAACCCGTGCTCCAGGTAGACGGCCGCGAGCGCCGCCTCGAGCAGAGCCGCCAGGACGTTCCGGTTGCCGGCGAGCCGGTCGACCTCGAGCTCGGCCAGCTCGGCGGCTTCCCGGACGAACCGGTCGCCCAGCCCGAGGGCGCGCGCGACGATCGCGCAACTGGCCCGCGAGACGACGTGCGACCGGACCTTCGCCATCCGCCCCTCGCTGAACTCGGGAAAGCGGTCGTAGAGCGTCCGGGCGATCGCGAGCTCGAGCACGGAGTCCCCGAGGAACTCGAGCCGTTCGTAGGAGGCGGTGCGGTCGGCGGCCCACGACGAATGCGTGAAGACCGCCGCCGCTCGTTCGGCCGAGAGCCCGTCGATCAGCTCGCCGAGACTCCGCGAGGCTGTCCTACTGGTGCGACGTGACGTAGTCGACTGCCTGCCCGACGGTCGTGATCTTCTGAGCGTCCTCGTCGGAGATCTTGATGCCGAACTGGTCCTCGAGCTCCATGATCAGCTCGACCAGGTCGAGCGAGTCCGCGTCCAGGTCGTCCTGGAAGGACGCCTCCTCGGTGATCTGATCCTCCTCGACACCGAGCTGTTCCGTCAGTACGTCCTTGACGCGCTCGAAGACCTCTTCACGCGACGCAGCCATGTCACCTCAATTTGTCGTTGGGGGGCGGAAACAGGGGGATTCGGAAAACCGCGCGATCATACACGGACGCGCTCTCCGAGCCGCTCCGCGAGCCTCTCCACGACGCGGTGCTCGACGCCCCGGGCGGCGAGCGAGATCGCGTTCGAGACCGCGCGGCGGCCGCTGTTTCCGTGGGCGATCACAGCGAGCCCGCGCAGGCCGAGGAGGTACGCGCCGCCGTAGGTGTCGGGGTCGAACCGCGTCCGGAGCCGCCGCGCGGCCGGCCTGATCAGCAGGCCGCCCAGCTTTCCCGTGGTCGTCGACGAGATCTCCGCCCGCAGCGCGTCGAGCAGGTCCGTGATCGATCCCTCGAGCAGCTTCAGCGCGACGTTGCCCGTGAAGCCGTCGGTGACGACCACGTCCGCCGCGCCGCGCAGCAGGTCGCGGCTCTCGATGTTCCCGGCGAAGTTGAGGTCGCTGCCGCGGAGCAGCGCATGCGCGTCGAGCACGAGCGCGTTGCCCTTCTCGTCCTCCTCGCCGATCGAGAGCAGCCGCACCTTCGGGTCGGCGACGTCGAGCAGCTCCCGGCTGAAGATCGCACCCATGTGGGCGAACTGCAGCAGGTGCTCGGCGCGGGCGTCGGCGTTCGCGCCCACGTCGAGCAGGACGGACGGTCCGTCGCGCGCCGGGATCGGGACGGCGATCGCGGGACGCATGACTCCCTGCAGCCTGCGGAGGTGCAGGAGCCCGGCCGCGAGCATCGCCCCCGTGTTTCCCGCAGACACCACCGCGTCCGTGGTGCCCGCGGCGACCGACCGGACGGCGGCGACCAGGCTCGAGTCCGGCTTGGCCCGCACCGCGTCGGTCGGCTTCTCGGCCATCTCGATCTCCCCGGTCGTCTCGACGAGCGGCAGACCTCGCGTGTCGAGGCCCGGCGGCCCGAACAGCGTCACGTCGACACCGCCCGCGGCGGCGTCGAGCGCGCCGAGGATCACCTCAGCGGGTGCGTTGTCGCCTCCGAGCGCGTCGACAGCAACGCGGGCCACGCGCCCGGCCTTCTACGGGGCCTGGAGGCGGAGCGGCTCGACCTCGCGGCCCCGGTACGTGCCGCAGGTCGGGCAGACGTGGTGCGGGCGCTTCGGCGAGCCGCATTGCGGACAGGTGTTGACGCGCGGCGCCTCGATCGAATGCTGGGCGCGGCGCTGGTCGCGCCGGGCCTTCGACGTTTTCCTCTTCGGGACTGCCATCGGAGCGGCCCATCATAGCTATCATCGTCGGCGGGCCTTCGGGCTCTCCCATGACGAACCTCTGAGTCGAAACCGCGTTCTCGTTTCGTTCGACCGGAGGAGGTACGTCCGTGCCGGGCTCGCTCGCCGCGCGCGACATCTCGAAGAGCTACGCCGCCGCCTCGATGCTCGACCGTGTCTCGCTGGTCGTCTCCCCGGGCGACCGAGTCGGCATCGTCGGCCCGAACGGAATCGGCAAGTCGACGCTCCTAGCGCGTGCTCGCGGGCCTCGAGCGGCCGGACGGCGGCGATCTCGCTCGAGCTCTCCTGGGGCGACCGCCTCGCCGTGGTCGGCGCGAACGGCTCCGGCAAGACGACCCTGATTCGCGCTTTGCTCGGGGAGCTGCCGCTCGCCGCCGGCTCGAGGCAGGCCGGCGCCTCGGTCGTCTTCGGCGAGCTGGGCCAGGCGCGCGACCTCTTCTCGGGGGTGCTGCTCGACGAGCTCGCGGAGCGCTCGGGGCTGCCGCCGACCGGCGCGCGCACGCTGCTCGCCAAGTTCGCGCTCGGCGCCGACGACGTCGGCCGCCCCGCGTCGACACTGTCGCCCGGCGAGCGCACCCGGGCGGCTCTGGCCCTGTTCGCAGCCCGCGAAGCCAACTGTCTGGTGCTCGACGAGCCGACCAACCA